>CAYJHY010000008.1:0-28182 GCA_964369875.1 uncultured Mailhella sp. | reverse complement strand
CTTGGCGCAGACAAAGCGACAAAGACCGCGCCAGAGCAAGTTTCAGAAACCAAGGTGCAGCGAAGGCTTAAGTTTTTAGGGAATTTTTAGGAGATTTTTTGGGAGAGGGAAAACCTTTTTTGTGAACAAAAAAGCGTTTTCCCCCTCCCAAACCCTCCCCTTTTCCAAAAAAAACTTTAATATTAATGAGATTGTTTTATATTTATAAATCTTGCAGACGAATGGGATATATATAAGATTATAGCCTGAGCGTCATAATAAAAGGTAGAAAATTAATGACTATAAAAAAAATCACAGTAAACTTGGCATGGATTGTGGCACTTGCACTGGTGATTGTTTGGTGTGTGCAAACAGGCCAAGCCCATAACCTTATATTAGATAATAATCCCGTCAAGGTCGACGGTAAAGATGTACCCGCTTTTGAAGCCATTTATGTTCACTTTGGCGACGACCCCGATCTTATGCTCGAAGGCGACACCATCGTTAAACGCGTGGTCGGTTCAAACTACACCATGACGGTTAACGTGGTGGACGATGACGACAACGTCCTCGAATCAAAAACCATGAGCTTTACCCTCGACGATGTAAAAGACACCATGCGTTTGAGTGTTCCTGAGTATTACGCCAAAGCGAAGTAACGGTATTGGTGAAAGTCTTATAAAAAAAGCCCTGCTATTTATAACAGGGCTTTTTTTATTTAAAGGCAACTAAAGGGGAAAACCAAGGGGCAAGCCCCTACGTTTTCCCCTTTAGAAATCCCCTTTCGTTACCCCGTAGCGTTCGCCGTTTGCTTCACTACGTTCAGCTTAAGGGCGAACTTGTCCGTGACCGTTTTTCCTTTTTTCTAATTCATTCATTGCGTTAACTTTTGCTTCCCTCTCACTCCTTCGTCGTTCGGGTGAAGCCGTAAAGTTGCGCATACTTCATAACGTCTTTTTTTGAAGCAATCTTAATAGACATTCAACATTAAAAAATTTTGTACAAACAAGTAATTATGTGTATATAGGTTAAAGAAATTTCGCTTGAAATGACTAGCAATGATTATGCAATGTAAAAAAGCTTCACCCGAACGCAGTGAGAGGGAAGCAGTAAACGCAGTAAATGAGCGGATAGGTATGAAAGGACGTTAAAAGACAAGTTCGCCTTAAGCTGAACGAAGAGAAGCAAACGGCGAACGTAAGGGGTAAACAAAAGAGGGGTGGAAGGGGAGAAAAAGATAAGGGGACTTGTCCCCTATAGTTTTTCTCCCCTTGAAAAATCACTATAAAAATTAAACAAAAAAAGAACAGTGCTTTAGCACAGCCCAAATTCTTCTCTTAAGAGGTTATAAAGGAAACTCCTTTTCTCCCCTTAAAAACTTATATAAAATCACTGAGTGGTGCAGGAGCGTCTTTTCCTTTACCGCAAATACTTTCGATGGTGATACAGACAACACCTGTCTTAGTAATCATGTTTTGCGTTATAGGCAGTTCACAGGAGGCTTTATAGCGTTTGGCTACAGCCTCAAGCATAAGTCCTTTTTCGGCTTCATCTTCCACAATGTGTGCGGTTCCGGTGCCGATAACGGATTTATAGACGGTAGAAGCTTCTTCGGGCACAACAGTAATATCTACAGCAGTACTGAAACCTACTTTGGGGTTACTTTTAATGCATTCAAGCTTTCGCCCCGCCAGAGCAGTATGGAAGTAGATTTTTCCGTTAAGGTGAACGAAATTAACGGGTACAATGTAAGGCGCGTCTTGCGTTGAAAATGCGATATAAATATCATCGGCGCGTTGCAAAACGTCATTAATAAATTCAGGTTCTCTTCTTTCAAGATTTTTTCGACGCATAGGTGTGTGCATAGTAACCTTCCGTAAGTGTGGTGGATTTGTGTTATTTTTATCAAAAATCCCTACTTCTAATACTGTTTAGACTGTATTGTAGAGAGATTAATGTTTATAACTCATAGTATAGAAAATATACTGAAACGTATTGTTTGGCAAGGTACTTTTTTTCATACTAAAAGAAGCTACGCTAAAAAGAACAAACTTTCATTCAAAGCAAAAATAACATTTAAGCACTCTCTCAAAAAGCTTCACCCGAACGAAGTGAGAGGGAAGCGGTGAACGCAATAAATAAATGAATAGGCACGGAAAAACATTCCCGACAAGTTCGCCCTTAAGCTGAACGAAGAGAAGCAAACGGCGAACGCTACAGGGTAAGGAAAGGGGAATTCTAAAGGGGGAAACCTAGGGACTTATCCCTTGGTTTCCCCCTTTAGCTGTCTTCATAATAATGAAAGATAAAGTAAACAAATTTAAAAACTCAAAAAAAAACAAAAAAAGCGGTTAAAAAGGAAACTCCTTAGAGAGGGGTTCCCAAGGGCACTCCCTTCCCCTTATCCAACAATTTTCACTCCACCAAGATAGTGCTCCACAACTCTGCCTTTAAGCGTTTCCCCAAGCCATGGGGTATTGGCAGATTTGGAATACATATTTTCTTGATTTACCACCCATTCAAGGGAGGGATCGAAAAGGAAGAAGTCCGCCACATCACCTTGCTCAAAGCCGTTATGCGGAAGCCCGAAAATTTGGGCAGGATTTTCGCTATAGCCTTTGATGATTTGCTCTTGAGTAAGAAGCCCTTTTTCCACCATGCTCCAAAGCAAGCTGAGGGCTGTATCAAGTCCGCTGATGCCGTTGGGCACCAAATCAAGAGGGTGTTCCTTTTCATGGTCTGCATGGGGGGCGTGGTCGGTGATAAGGCAATCGATAAGCCCAGATTTTACCGCTTCAATCATGGCAAGGCGGTCTTTTTCCGTACGCAAGGGGGGATTTACCTTTGCATTGGTTTGATAATTATCAATGGCCGCCTCGGTAAGCAAAAGATAATGTGGGCAAGTTTCGGCGGTGACTTTTACGCCCCTGTCTTTGGCTCTTTTGATTTCTTCAAGGCTACGGGCGCAAGAAATATGCGCCAAATGCACAGGAATATTCAAAAATTCCGCCATAAGCACATCACGAGAGACTTGTAAGGCTTCGCCTATGTCGGGCTGTCCCTTTACGCCAAGTTTTGCGGAAAGTTCACCTTCGTTCATGTGCGCACCTTTGGCAAGATAGGGATCTTCGCAGTGATCGATAAAAAGCATATCAAAGTCGGAAGCGTATTCCATTACTCGGCGCAAGATTTCGGTGTTATTCAAGGGAACACCGTCGTTGGAAACGGCGATACAACCTGCTTCGGCAAGCTCTCCCAAGGGGGCAAGTTCTTCGCCTTTTAGGCCTTTGGTGGCCGCGGCGACAGGATGAACAAAGGGGCCGTTAGGGTGTAAATCTTTTGCTTTTTCAAGCATATAACGGGTTACGGAAGCGCTGTCATTCACAGGGGAGGTGTTGGCCATGCAAAGTACATGGGAAAAGCCCCCGTGTGCGGCGGCTAAAAGGCCTGTTCCGATGTCTTCTTTCCATTCCATACCGGGATCACGAAAATGCACATGCACGTCGATGAGGCTTGGGAAAAGAATTTTTCCTTGGGCGTCAATGGTTTTAACATCGGTTTTCACATCGCCTGTGATGGTTTTTCCGTTAACTTCCATGGCGGAACCTGCATCTGCAAGGGCGAGTACGAGTCCGCCTTTTGTGCCGTAGTTGTCGCCATATTTTTCGCCATGTAAAAGTTTTTCGTTTTTGGGAGAAATTCCAAAGGCTTTGGCTTCGGCAAGATTTTCACTGACGAGCACATCAACGCTTTTTCCGCAATATTCAGCATTCTTAATCAATAACATAGAGCTTCTCCCTTAGTCCTTAAGGCTTTGTTGATCGTTTCTTGTGCCAAAAAGATATAAAATAGCCATTCTGGTGGCAACCCCTGCCGAAACTTGGTTGAGCACCAAACTTTCTGCACAATCCGCCACATCGGAAGAAATTTCAAGGCCTCTGTTCATGGGGCCGGGGTGTAATATTTTTACTGCGGGATTGGCGAGGTTTAAAATATTTTGTCCAAGACAAAAACGTGAGGCATAATCCCCAAGGTCGGGCAAAAGCCCCGAGGCTTGGCGTTCCAATTGTAAGCGTAAGCACATGATGGCGTCCACACCCACGGCGGCCTTTTTTAAATCGGAATAGACTTCCACGGGCCAATTATCAAGATAGCGAGGAAGAAGGGTTTTAGGTGCGCAAACTCTGAGCTTCACTCCAAGGCGTGACAATAAGTTGATATTGGAACGAGCCACACGACTGTGGTTGATGTCGCCCAAAATCAGCAAGGTTTTTCCTTGGAATTCACCGTTCCATGCCTGACGCAAAGAAAAGGCATCCAAAAGAGCTTGGGTGGGGTGGGCATGCCAACCGTCACCGGCATTGACGACACTACATGCGAGGCGTTCGGCCAAGAATTGGGCGGCACCGCTGCTTCTGTCACGGATAACAATCACATCGGGAAACATGGCTTGGAGGGTAAGAGCGGTGTCCTTGAGGGATTCGCCTTTTTGGATGCTTGAACCTGATTTGCCAAGGGCAAAGGTATCGGCAGAAAGGCGTTTTCCTGCCATATCAAAGGAAAGTTTGGTGCGAGTGCTGTCTTCTGCGAAAAAGAGCACCACGGTTTTTCCTTTAAGAGTAGGAACTTTTTTTACAGGTCGCTGATTTATTTCATGAAAGCTTTTAGCGTGATCAAGCAAATAAAGAACTTCCTCACAGCTTAGCTGGCTGACATCGAGTAAATCTTTATGCTTCCAAGTCTCAAGGGACATAGCTGCCTCACTTTTGTTTTTTGTTTTGGGAATTTGCTAGGGTTTATGCACATTAAAAAAAGCTCTTTGCGTAACAAAGAGCCTATGCGAACCGTACGCAAGAAAATATGATAGAGGAAGATGTATAAAATTTCAATGTTTTTAAAAGGAATTAAAAAAACATTGTCTTTCATAGGTTTTTAGAATAGCATGTGCGGTGAAAGTTGTGAAGTTCACATGGAGCACTCATGGAAGAAGATAAAAAATATTATACGGTTGCAGTTTTAAGTAAGGCCTGTCAGGTTATTGAGACTTTGGCCACTAAAAATTCTTTTGAACTTAACGAATTATGCAAAGCTGTTAATCTTCCTAAAACTACGGTGCATCGGATTCTTCTAACCTTGTGTGACGAGGGTTATGTGTCACAAAGTCGCGGTGGCGTGTATGCCTTATCCTATAAATTTTTTTCTATCGGTAAATCGGTTATCAATCGTTTTAGTATTTCCGATATCGCAAAACCATATATGTCAGAACTTTTGAATAAGTTTAACGAAACGGTTAATCTTTGTGTGGCGTCGGGAATTGATATGGTAATTATCGATAAATGCTCCACTTTACATACATTAAAGCCCGATAACATTGTAGGTACTTCTTTTGCAATTTATTATTCGGCCTCCGGAAAAGCGTATTTGGGATTTATGCCCAAAGATAATAGGAGTTTTTTGCTTAACAAAATATTAACGGAAACAAAACCTGAAATTAATCCGGAAGTTCATCAGAATTTTATGCAAGAGCTTGATCTCACTCAGAAAACCGGTATTGCTTACGATAACGAAGAAATATATGAGGGGGTGCGCTGTTTGGCAACGCCAATTTTGAATTATGATAATGTACCCGTGGCGGCGTTGAGTGTTTCTGCTCCTACCGTGCGCCTTGCGCCCGAAACGCTTATTTCTTTGGAAAAAGAACTTTTACTGATGGCAAAAAATATTTCTTTGCAGTTGGGAAGTTCTTATCCTTATGACTTTGTTTAAAAACTATCTCCTGTTTTTACGTGTAGTACGCTGACATATTGAAATAAAAACTTGTTTGATTTTTTACACTCATACCTTTTACTATTAAAGTTTTTTTTGGAAAAGGGGTGGGTTTTAGGGAGGGGAAAAACGCTTTTTTGTCCACAAAAAAGGTTTTTCCCTTCCCTAAAATAAAAACCAATAAAAATAAAATAAATTAAGGATATTATGGCAAGGCGTCATTTTCTTCAATGCACACTTTCTCCTTTACTTCTGCCTATTTCGTGGGCTTATGCTTTTATTATGGGCGTGCGTAGGAAATTGTATCAAAAGAAGGTATTGAAATCTTTTGAACCGAGAGTCAAAACCATTTGTGTGGGGAATATTTCATGGGGAGGCACAGGGAAAAGCCCCGTGGTGGATTATTTGCTGAAAAAATCAGCAGAATTTCAAAAGGAAAGTATTGTCCTCACCAGAGGCTATGGCAAAAAGTTTGAATCCTATCCTGTTGTTTTAAATCAAGAAGAGTTGCTAAAAAGAAATGTGGCGAAGGGCGAGGATTTTCCGGATGAAGCCTTGATGCTCCTTGCAAAACATCCTGATATCAATATTTTAATCGATCCTGTGCGTGCCCGTGCCGCCAAGCTTGTTTTTCCTGTGTCACAAAAGGGGGTTGAGGAGCATAAGGACGAGGAAAAGTTTTTTTCTGCCGATACATTAATTATGGATGACGGCTATCAGCATTTGGCGTTAAATCGTCACATTGATTTATTATTGTGGGACGTGGATGACTTGAGAGAGCAAAACCCGTTCGGTTTTTTATGGGAACAAGAAAAAAACCGAGGGCGTGTTATTCCGCTTGGAACGTGGCGTGAGGGGGCGGGCGGTCTTGATCGTGCGTCGGCTTTTCTCTTGAAGTGTCCCAAGAAACAATGGTTTGGGTTGAGTGGTTCTGTAAAAAATTCTATGGAAATTCAAGCTGAAAACAACACAGGTGGTCAAGAAAAAAATTGTATTAAAAATCAGACCGATATATCGGTAAAGGAAAAATCACGAAAACTGCTAGAAAAATACCAAAAACCCTTTTTTATCTTTGAAATTGTGATTGAGAAATTGAGTCCCATTTTTAAAGATAGGAATATTGCGGAAATCCAAGGAAATAAAATTAAAAACTATTTTAAAGGTCGTGATTATGCTCTTGTTTGCGGAGTGGGCAAGCCTGAGCAAGTCAGAGAAAGTTTGGTGAGCTATATAGATACTGAACCAAGTGAAAGTTATTTCTTTGAAGATCACCATGAATTTTCCAAGGAAAAGGATAAACTGTTGGAAATTCTTCATAATATGCCTATAATTTGTACGGAAAAAGACGCTGTCAAAATACAAAGATTGACAGAATTGCAAGACGCCCCATATAATATATATGGCATTCAGTGCCACGCGCAATTCTACGACTCCCTTTTTTACAATGCGCCTATCTCTTCTCATCCTATAACGACTTTTTCGGTTAATGCGGACAAAGAAAATCTTCAAGAAGTGTTAGCGGAAAATAAGTCTGATTTTGATTGTTGGCTTCTGGAAAGGGGTATACTATAATTTAGAATCGTATACACCTAAGACCTAATGCTATTATAGCATTCTGCATAAGCATTCGATTTTTTATTCTAAGTAATCAAGTGTTCAGACTATAACCAAAGAAGAGAACTTCTGCCTCGCTTTGAAACATGCCCATGTTGTCATTCTGAGGAGGGATGGAGCATCACGACGTGGGAATCCACATCACCGATAACTCAAATCCAAGGAAGGATGGAACATCCTGACGCAGAGAGATAAAATAAAAACTTGTTACGGTAGACGGTAGGTTGTACCAACCTCCCTAATAAGGTGCTGACAGTGATGTGGATTCTCACGTCAGCCCTGCGGGCTTCCTCAGAATGACAAGCTCTTTCTCCTTTGTTTCGTGTTTAGCTGTTCTCTTCGTTGAACAAGGTATAATAAAGTAAAGCCGTGCAAATATAACAAAGCCTTTAAATGTGTATTATCTCTATGAAATTTATAATATTTTTATATGCACATTAAACGTATTTACTATCAAAGGTTTTTCCCTCCCCCAATAAACAAATTAAATATAAGGCTTACAGGATAGTTTATGAAAGTTAAATCAAAGAAGAAAAAAGTCTATTTTGGGCAAGACGAACACAGTGCCTCCTCCCATGGTAAAAACAAGGGCAAGCAAAAGGAAAGAGTAAAAGATCCTTCAAGAAAATTTGAAAAATCCACCGAGTTTGAAGAAGATGAGTTGCTTTTGGATAATGACGGCCATCCGTTTTTAGAAGATGAGGGTGGCGATTATCAAGGTCAAGCAGGAAACGGAGAGTTTTCTGCAAAGTATATTTATTCTATCCTAAAAAAATCCTCACAACCCTTGCGTTTGGATGATATTTTACGCCGTTCTTCTTTAAGCAGACGTTCCAAAAAAGAAGTGCTTAATATGTTGCATGAACTTGTGGAACAAGGCAAGGTGGTGAAGCAAAGGGGCGGAAGCTATATGGTATCCAAGGATTTGAAAAATCTTACGGGTACGCTTGCCATTCAACGTTCGGGCGCCGCGTTTGTGATTCCCTTGAAAGAAGACGGTTCCGCAGGGGTACCTTCTAAGAAAGGCGAAGACGTCTATATCCCCAAGCATGAGATTTTGGACGCATGGAATGGCGACGTGGTGGAAGTTGCACTTTTACCGAAAACTAAAAGCTATCGTGGCCAAAGTGTGCGTCGTGAAGGGAAAATTATTCAAGTTGTCAAGCGCGGACAAGAAGAATTTACCGTGCGCCTTGTGGAAGAAGCACCCAAACAAATGCTTAAACATTTGCAGAAATTTGCCGAAGCAAACAGCGTGGTCAACGGCTTTTTAGGCCAACCGATGGACGCTCGCTATCCTTTTATGGCTCTTGTGCCTGCCCTTGACTTGGAAGAAGATCAAGAACTGCAAGCCAAAAAAGAAGAGCAGAAAGGGAAAACCCCAAGCAAAATGACACGCATGACCGAAGGTGATTTGGTGATTGTGCGTGTGCTTAATCCTTTGCCCGCTTCACGCAATAAAAACCATACGGAAACCCCCTTGTGGCTTGCCAATCCTCTAAGGAAACTCGGTGAACAAGACAGGGTGAGCGTGCAAGAAGAAATCACCAAGCTTGGCAATAATGTCCCCACTCATTTTCCCGATGATGTTATGGCAGAAGCTCAAGAACTGGCGCAAAAAGAGGGCTTTTTCTATACCGATAAGGACGGTGAGGGGCTTACCAATACGGTACGCCTAGAACTCGGCCCCCATGATACGGATCTTCGTGATTTTCCGTTTGTCACCATGGACGGTGCGGACTCCAAAGATTTTGACGACGCTATTTATATCGAAAAGAATGACAAAGGTTATCGCCTTATGGTGGCCATTGCCGACGTTGCCCGTTATGTAGAACCGTTTTCCGCTTTGGATAAAGAAGCTCGTTTGCGTGGTAACTCCTATTATTTCCCAAATTCCGTGGAGCCCATGTTGCCCGAAGCCATTTCCAACGGCCTTTGCAGTTTGCGCCCCGCAGAAGACCATAGGGTCATGTTTGCGGATATGTATTTCGATCATAAAGGCTTGCGCTATAAAAACAGCTTTGGGCAAGGGATTATCCATTCCAAAGCTCGTTTGACCTATGAGGCTGTGCAAGAATTTTATGACAAAGGGGAAGCCAAAGATGCGCCTTTTGCTAAAAACCTTACCCCTGATTTATACGAAATGCTCCTTGATGCCAAAGAATTGTCTGAAATGCTTATTATAAAACGCAGAAAAGCAGGATCTTTGCATCTTGAAATCCCTGAGCCTGTGGGCGTGATTAAAGACAATAAAATTGTTGGGTTGACCACAAGGTCTCACTTCTTTGCCCATGAGTTGATTGAGGCTTTCATGGTGTCGGCCAATGAAGCGGTGGCGGAATTTCTCAGTAGCAGAAACGCTGCTTGTCTGTACCGTGTCCACCCCGAGCCCGCTCCCGAACGCCTAGAAAGTTTAAAAGTTGTTTTGCAAGGAACAAGCATTGCCGAAATTTTGCCTTCAAAAGGTGCTGATAAAATTGGCGCCGCCGCTTGGATTTGCGAAATTCTGGATTCCCTTGAAAACCTTAAAAGCCAAGAAAGTGCTAAAGATGCTGACGTGAGCGTTGAAGACGATAACGACGCTTTACCAAAAACCAATAACAGCTACTTGGCGCACCGTATGGTTTTGCGTTCCATGATGCAAGCCCGTTATAATCCTATATTGGATGGTCACTTTGGTCTGGCCTCTCAATGTTATTGCCACTTTACCTCACCCATTAGACGTTATTCGGATCTTTTGGTGCATCGCTCCTTGAAAGCACAGTTGGGAGTAAGCCCCAAAAATCAAAAAATCTTTTCCGAAGATGCCCTTAATCAAACCGCCGATCTTTGTAACGAATGTGAAAGAAGGGCGCTTGGGGCGGAAAGGGAAATTTATAAACGCCTCGGTTGTTTGCTTCTCGAAAGCGAAGTGGGGAATGAGTTTGACGCCATTATCAGTGGCTTGACGCCTTTTGGCTTGTTTGCGGAAATGACCGCCAACATGGCGGAAGGCATGATACGTATGGAAAGCCTTGGGGATGATTATTATATTTATGATGAAGAAACCCAAAGCCTTTACGGAGAACGCACCAAAACCATTTACCGCTTGGGTGATTATATCCGAGTCGTTGTTACTGATGTAGATATTTCACGCCTTGAAATCAACCTGGGTATTGTGGGGGTAAAACCTCGTAACAAGGGTGGAAACGTCGGATTTGGCAAGGGAAGGGGTGAAAACTCACGAGGCGGTGATTTTAAGCGCGGACGCGGTGGGGACAGAGACGGTCGTGGTTCTTCCGGCGGCTACAGAGGCAACAAAGATAAGCGTGGCAGTCGTGACGGTCGTGACGGGCATGACAGACGAGATTTCAGAGATTTCAACGATAGTAGAGATAACCGAGATTTCAGAGATAGCCGTGATAACCGTGATAACCGTGATAACCGAGATCGCAGAGACAGTCGTGACACCAGAGATAATAAGGGTGGCAAATACGGCAAAAAAAGCCAAGATTCCAAACGTGGCTACAAAGGCAAAAGTGAGCAAGAGTTTAAACATAAATACAAAGCAAAGCACAAGAGAAAGAAATAATTGATTTTTGTGCCTCTCTCTGCATAACTTTTATTTTGTTACAAAGTCTGAATTTTGGAAAAAAATACATAATTTCTAATTATGTTTGTAATAATACAAAGCCGTCATAACAGGAGAATATAATGTCAGAATTTTTTCAAGAACATTCAAGTAATCTTATCGTAGTTTTTGTTTTTGCGATGGCTGTGCTCTATGTTTTTAGATCCATGCGTGCAAAAGCAAAAGGGAAAGGTTGTTGTGGGGGTGGTTGCTCAAAGCCTTCTTCTCCCTCTGCGCCTTCTTGTAATTGTTCCGAAGGTAAAAATAATCAATAGCTTTATAGTATTTCACAAAATACCAGAACTAAAAAAACCGCCTGAAGGCGGTTTTTTTTAGTTTCTAAAATCTTACGAATAAAATTTTATATTATTTGTTCCAAGCAGGTTTGCCCATAGCACCGAGGTATTCGTTGATAACGGCTTCGCCACCAACGAATTCAGCCATTTCAGGCCATACAATTTCAAATGCGTTCTTTTTCCAAGTGTCTTCGTCGGTAAGAACGTCCACTTGAACGCCACTTGCGATAAGGTCGGCTTTAGCGGCAGCGCCTTCGGTTTTTTGGTATTCAAGAACAGCTTCTTGAGCGTATTTACCGGCGGCAACCATAAGCTCTTGAGTAGCAGGATCCATTTTTCTGTATACACGTTCACTCATAACAATTGGTTGCAATTGGTAGGTGTAGTGAACTTCTGTCAAGAATTTTTGGTTTGCTTCGTTGAACTTCATAGCTTTGAAGCCGATATAACCGTAACATTGGCCGTCAACAACGCCTTGTTGCAAAGCGGTGAAGGTTTCAGCCCAAGAAATAGGGGTTGGGCTACCGCCAAAGGCTTTGTAAGCTGCGATAAGAACAGCGGATTGAGGCACACGGAATTTAAGGCCTTCCATATGCTCGATGGTAGTAATAGGCAATTTGCTGTTGGAAATATAACGGAAGTCGCTGTATGTCCAAGTTAAAACTCTGAAACCGGCTTTGGTCGCATAGCTGTTAAGAATTTCAGCGGGTTTACCGGTGGTGCCGGCAACAACTTCATCAAGATTGCTGAAGAGGTAAGGAAGGGTAAGGATACCGAGTTTTTTCTCAAAAGGAACGAGGTTTGCGATACCGCAAACAGCAAAAGGCAAAGTGCCTTTTTGCACGTTACGGAGGGTTTCACTTTCGTCGCCCAAAGCGCCACTGAAGAAAGGTTGAACTTTGATTTTGCCTTCGCTTTTTTCTTCAACATATTTTTTGAAAGCGTTGGCCGCAAAACCCTGTTCGGATTCTTCGGGGTCGCCTACGGCGATGTTGTAGGTTTGTGCGCTGGCCATGGTTGGTGCCAATGGAGCAAGAGCTGCCATCAAAAGGAGTGCTAAACTTTTAAGTTTCATAATAAATCCTCGTTAGAAGTTTAATCCGGACGTTATGTCCAAATATATTAACCTAACCGGTGGGAGCGGGTTTCGCTCCCATCAGTTTTTCTCATAAAAATCTCTTAAGTCCTTACTTCATCAGGTTTGGTAACCAAGTAACGATGGGTGGGAAAATAACCAAGAGAGCAATAGCGATAAGGTTGATGGCCACAAGTGGGAGCGCTTTCACGGAAATTTCTTCCAAAGAAATATTGGCAATACCTGAGGCAACAAACATATTTTCGCCAAGGGGCGGAGTCGAGAAACCGATACCACAACAACAAACCAAGATAACACCAAAGTGAATGGGGTCTACACCGAAGGCTGTCATAACAGGAAGGAGAACGGGGGTTACAAGCATGATAATAGCCAAAGTTTCCATGAACATACCAAGGAAAAGAAGGAATATAACAACCATGAACCATACCACGTAAACGTTATCGGAAAATCCGAGCATCCAGTCGGCGACATATTTGGGTAATTGGTAAGAGGTGAGCAAGTAACCAAAAGCGGCGGCGGTGAACACGAGAACAAGCACACGGCCTGTGAGCCATGAGGTTGTTTTGAGGGAACTCATAAAGGATTTCAAGTGTAATTCTTTATGGATGAAAACGCCCACGATAACGGTGTAAACAATCGCAACAACAGCGGCTTCGGTTGGGGTGAAGAAACCGGCATAGATACCACCCAAGATGATGATGGGGGCAAGCATGGACCAGAAACCGTCACGCATGGCAACCGCTAAGTTGTGGACTGACCACTCAAGACCTTCGGTTTTGAGGTTTCTGCAAAGGAAAACGTGCATAAGGCTGAGGGATGTTGCGATAAGAAGGCCAGGCAAAATACCACCCATAAACATGGCAGGAATACTTTGTTGACCTACAACACCGTAAATAACCATGGGGATACTTGGGGGGATAATGATACCGATACCACCAGCCGTAGCGGTTGTGGCCGCAGCATAGGCTTTATCGTAGCCACGGCAAGCCATGGCGGGAATCATAAGCATACCGACCGCAGCAGTGGTAGCGGGGCCTGAGCCTGAAATGGCGCCGAAGAATACACAAGAAAGAGCGGTAGAGATAGCCAAACCACCTGGGATTGGGCCAACAATGTTTTCCGCAATGTGTACGAGACGACGTGAAATCCCCGCCGCTTCCATCAGCGCCCCTGCCAGCACGAAGCAGGGCAGAGCCATGAGGGGGAAGGCGGTGAGCTGTGCAAAGGCTTTTTCAATCATGATACTCATGTGAATATCAAGAAGATAAAAGCAGGACATGGTTGCAATACCGAGGGCCACCATGATGGGGCTACCAATAAGTAATAAGAGGAAAAACACTACGAATAGGACAAGGCCTATCATCGCCGGGGTCATTTCTAACATATTTCTTCTCCTCCTGTATCTGCGAGAGCTTTTTGACTTTCTTTCATAGATTCTTGATCGGGGTCAGCGATTTCAATTTTTAAGATGTATTTCATAACGTTAACTTGAATGATACGGATACACATCAAGGTGAAACTTAATGGGAACACAAGGTATACATAGCCTAAATCCCAGTCGAGAGCCGGTGTGTAGTATGGGAATTCTTGCAAATCAAGAACTGCCATATAGCCAAAGTAGGCCATAACAGCGGCAAAGATAAGCCACAAAACGTCACCTACAAACAAGAAAGCGTTGGTGACCCATTGAGGGGCTTTCAGGAATTGCACGGTAACACGGTTGAGCGCACAAAGTCTTGTGGCGTAACACGCACCGAACAAAATAAACCAGATAAAGGCAAAACGTGCAATTTCTTCTGTCCATGGTAAGGAGTTACCGATGGCACGCAAGACAATTTGCATGAAAATAACGAGTACGAAAAACACCAAAAGTATTTGGCACAAGTAGCTTTCAAAGTGATCCATAAAGGCAAGGAACGCTCTTTTGAAAATACCTGTGTCAAAGGAAATTTCTTTTTGTACTTTTACATCTTCTTCCAAGGTTAAGTCTTCACATTCGTCTTGGCCGCCCAAAGCTCTTTGGCTTTCTTTCATGGACTCTTGATCCGGATCGGCAATGTCGATTTTTAAGATGTATTTCATAACATTAACTTGAATGATACGAATACACATCAAGGTGAAGCTTAGAGGGAAAACAAGGTAAACGTAGCCTAAATCCCAGTCGAGAGCCGGTGTGTAGTATGGGAATTCTTGCAAATCAAGAACTGCCATATAGCCAAAATAGGCCATAACAGCGGCGAAGATAAGCCACAAAACGTCACCTACAAACAAGAAGCAGTTAGTGACCCATTGAGGGGCTTTCAGAAATTGTACGGTAACACGGTTAAGCGCACAGAGTCTTGTGGCATAACAGGCACCGAACAAAATGAACCAGATAAAGGCAAAACGGGCAATTTCTTCCGTCCATGGTAAGGAGTTACCGATGGCACGCAAGACAATTTGCATAAAAATGACAAGAACAAAGAAAACCAAAAGCATCTGGCATAAATAACTTTCAAAGTGATCCATAAAGGCTAAGAAAGCTTTTTTTAGCATACTTCCTCCTAAACATCTTCCGATAAAAGTGGAAGGTTTTATGATTTAGTAAAATCAAGCTCACAGAAAATGTACAGCAGGCTTATGTATAAAAAGCCAACCTTTATGATTTGGGTGTATTTTGGAAACGCAAGCAAGGGGAATGCGTTAAATTTGTGGCAAGTCAAGAGAGAAGATGCGAATTACGACAAAAGTAAATACATCGGTTATATATCTCTTCACAATTTCAACAGCAGGTCTGTAAGCGTCAACAATCAAATCAAATCAATGGCATGTAACTAGTGAACAATATCTAAACCGACATAAAAGCAGTTCTGCTTTTACGCCACATAGAGTTAATTTACCTTTATGTGCTTTTTTTGTCAAGTTTGGTGTTTTTTTAGGGGGTTTTTAGGCTATAAAAAGAAGGTAAAGTAAAGATAGAATATAAAACTTGACATATACCAAGAACGCAAAATACACTACAAAAACAGTTTATCTTTTCATCAAGATTAACCATAATACTTAATAGTTATAAATTTTAATCCATGCATTAGTAAAGATTTTACGTTGCATGAAGGATAGAACATGTCAGAAAGTCGTCTTTGTTTAAATAACCTCACCTTTGAGGAACTCGAAAATTTTGTGGTGAATGAACTTTCTTTGCCAAAATACCGCACAAGCCAGCTATGGCAATGGATTTGGGCAAAAAATATTACCGATTTTGAAGCCATGACCGATGTTTCTAAAAATACTCGCCAAATTTTACACGAAAAAGCCTATCTTTTTCGCCCTGAAATTGTGCAAACCAAGGAAAGCAAAGACGGTACCGTAAAATTTCTTTTGCGTCTTGAAGACGGGGAGCTTGTGGAAACCGTTCTTATTCCAAGCACCGCCAAAGACGGAGCGGGCAGGGTGACGCAATGTCTTTCCACGCAAGTAGGCTGTGCCATGGCCTGTACATTTTGCAGTACAGGCAAGCTTGGTTTTACCAGAAATATGACCATGGGCGAAATTTTGGGGCAAGTGCAAGCCGCGCGTTTTTATCTTGGCGACGATCGTCCTTCCCATCCCGTTATCAGGAACTTGGTGTATATGGGCATGGGTGAGCCTCTTTTGAATTTTGACAACTTAATGAATTCATTACATACTTTGCATAATAAAAAAGGCCTTGCCTTTTCCGCTCGACGCATCACCGTTTCCACCTGTGGCATAAAAAAAGGACTTCTTGAGCTTGGGGAAAGCAATCTTGCTTTTCTTGCGGTGTCTTTGCATGCGCCAAACCAAGAATTGCGCCAAGAGCTTATGCCAAAAGCTGCCCATTTTGACCTTGAGAGCTTGCTGACCGAGCTTGAACGCTATCCTTTGGCTACTCGTGAGCGTATTACCCTTGAATACTTGGTTATTAAAGATTTGAACGATCAACCGGAGCATGTCAGACAGCTTGTTAAAATTTGCTCAAGGTTGAAGGCAAAGCTTAATCTTATTCCCTATAATTATACTCCAAATTCTCCCTATAAGTCACCGACCCCCGCAAGCTTACTTGCCTTTGAAAAGGCTTTGTGGTCAAAGCATGTTACGGCTATTGTGCGTAAAAGTAAGGGGCAGGATATCGAAGCGGCTTGTGGACAGCTTAGAGCTAATTATGAGGGCGAGAAAGTTTAGAAGATAGTTGAGAATTGAAGAAGTAGGAAACTTTGGGCTTGTTGTTCGTTTCGTGCTTTTGAAAAATATACTTACAAAACCGCCACAAGCCCGATAACTGCATCATCCAAGAAAATTTTTTCCTCACGTACTTGAGTACGCTGTGGGAAAATTTCCTTGGCTTCTTTGTTCTCGAACTCGTGGCGTATTTTATAAATATTTCTTCAAATCAAACCACGCGCGGACGTAAGCTATTGCTTTTTGAGTAAAAACTTCCGCGCGTACTTTAAAGGAAGTGTATCAATTTTCTTTTGGTTTAAGTTGTGCTTCTATTTGAAATTAAGGAATTAAACATTTGATGCAAAAGTCACTTATACTTAATATCTAAAAAACTTTCATTAAAGCAATTAATAATGTTTATACACGGTTATAGAAGCTTCACCCGAACGAAGTGAGAGGGAAGCAGGGTAAAGCAACTTAGGAACAAATAGGCACGGAAAGACATTTCCGACAAGTTCGCCCTTAAGCGAAACGCAGTGAAGCAAACGGCGAACGCTATGGGGTAAGGAAAGGGGAATTCTAAAGGGGAAAACCTAGGGACTTGCTCCTTGGTTTTCCCCTTTGGTAAACAAACAACATATCCTCTATTGCCTATTAAACTGGTTTATACTATACTTCATGTATGTCATTGGAAATAAAAAAGAAGATATGAAAAATATTTTATTTTTTATGTAAAAAAATGGAAAATTTCCCCAAAAACATATCATGGAGTACAAAATGCAGTCAAAAAACGCAGTCGGGAATTTAGTTAACCGCTACAAAGCGGTTTTAAAGAAATGTCATTTATTAAATACTTTTGGTTCTCTTGCGGTAGCAAGTGCTCTTGTGGGGGCGATGACTTTAAGTCCGCTATCGGTGGAGGATGCTTTTGCTCTGGAAAATACCATAGGAAATACAGTCAGTTCCATGAACAGTACCGATACAACTGTCGGTTCTGCCCTTAGCGGAACAGATCCCATCCTTACCAATAATGGAACCATTGAATTTGGTGATATATATAGTTTATACGGAACGGACTATACTATTGGAATGTTTGGCCATAATGATTCCGGCACAGCAATAAATTACACTTTTACCAATAATGGTATGCTTAAAGCTGTACGTGATTTAAGTTCGGATGCAAGCGCTACAGATAACCATATTCAATCTCTTTATGGTATGTATGCATGGGGTGATGGTAGTCACGAGCTTACAAACAGCCAAGAATTTACCGTGACCGCCACAGCAAGAACAGCAATTTCCATCGATACCGAAGCCGAAGCCTATGTCGATGGTGTCTACGGCATGTATGCATCAGGTGAAGGCAATCATGGTCTTACAAGTAGCGGAAACATAACAGTGACTGCCACCGCAGGAACAGCAACTTCCACCCGCGATGAGGCCAAGGCCTATGTCCGCAATATCTACGGCATGTCTGCATGGGGTGAAGGCAATCATGGTCTTACAAACAGCGGTAAATTTACCGTAATCGCCACTGCAGGAAACGCAGACGCCACCGAAGATGATGTCTATACCTATGTCGAGAATGTTTATGGCATGTATGTAGGGGGTGATGGTAGCCGTGAGCTTACAAACAGCCAAGAATTTACCGTGATCGCCACCGCAGGAAACGCAGAGTCCCCCAGTGATGATGAGGGCTATGCCTTTGTCGACGATATCTCTGGCATGCGTGTAACGGGTGAAGGCAATTATAAGCTTACAAACAGCGGAAAATTTACCGTGACTGCCACCGCAGGACAGACTACTACCTATGATGACACCGATGCCAATGTCACATATGTCTACGGAATGTATGTAGAAGGTGACGGCAGTCATGTTTTTACAAACAGCGGAGAATTTACTGTGTCTGCCACCGCAGGTACAGCAATTGCCGGTGCTGAAGCTACTGCCTATGTCGAGGATATCTATGGCATGCGTGCAGAGGGTGACGGTAATCATATTGTTACAAACAGCGGAGAATTTACCGTGACTGCCATTGCCGGAAACGCTGAATCCGACAGTTCTGACGGTGAAGCCTATGTCGATGATGTCTATGGCATACGTGCAGTGGGTGACGGTAGTCATACTGTTACAAACAGCGGAGAATTTACCATGATTGTCAGCGCAGGTACAGCTACTTCCACTACCGGCAGTAATTACGCCATGGCCTATGTCGAGGATATCTATAGCATGTGTGCAGTGGGTGACGCTAGTGGCACTCTTACAAACAGTGGGGGATTTACCGTGACCGCCACCGCAGGCACAGCAACTTCCGGTGATGACGCTACTGCCTTTGTAGAGGGACTCTATGGTATGTATGCAAGTGGTGAAGGCGATTACGAGCTTACAAACAGCGGAGGATTCACTTTGACTGCCAACGCAGGAACGACTGAATCCTCTAATGGTGACGCTAGTGCCTATGTCGATAGTGTCTACGGCATGTTTGCATGGGCTGATGGTAGTCACGAGTTTATAAACAGCGAAGTGCTTACCGTGGCTGCTATTGCGGGAAAGGCTAACTCCACCGATGACGAAGCTAATGCCTATGTCGATAGTGTCTACGGCGTGTATGTCTTAGGTGAGGGCAGTCATGAGTTTACAAGTAGCGGAAACATAACCGTGACCGCCATCGCAGGAACAGCTCACTCCATCGATGACGAAACTTATGCCTATGTCAATAGTGTCTACGGCGTGTATGTCTCAGGTAAGGGTAGTCATGAGCTTACAAGTAGCGGTAACATAACTGTGACCGCCACCACAGATACAGCAACTTCCGATTCCAATGGTGCGGCCAACGCCCATGTCTACGAGATCTACGGCATGGGTGCAGAAGGTGAAGGTGGTCATGCCCTCACAAATAACGACGTGTTTACCGTGACCGCCACTGCAGGAACAGCAACATCCGATTATAACACCGATGCTTCTGTGTACGAGATCTATGGTATGTATGCATCAGGTGACGGCAGTCATGTTTTTACAAACAGCGGTGATTTTACTGTGACTGCCACCGCAGGGACAGCAATTTCCGGTTCCGATGGTTTCAGCACCAGCGCCTATATCGAGGACCTCTACGGCATGTTCGCAGAAGGTGAAGAAAATCATCTCTTCACAAACAGTGGAAAACTTACCGTGACCGCTGTTGCCGGAACAGCAAAATCTATCGAAGATGAGGCCAACGCCTATGTCCAAAATGTCTATGGTATAAATGCATATTCATACAGTGACGATAGCCATACTCTTACAAACAGCGGTGGGCTTACTGTGACTGCCACTGCAGGAAAGGCTGAATCCACTAAAGACAACGCCAACGGCTATGTCGAAGATATCTACGGTATGCTCGCAGAAGGCAGAGGCAATCACATTCTTACAAGTAACCAAGAACTTAGCGTAACCTCCATCGCAGGCACAGCAACTTCCGATGATAACGCTGATGCCTATGTCAAGAATCTCTACGCTATGCATGCATCAGGTAACGGGGATCACACTCTTACAAACAGCGGAGAATTTACCGTGACCGCCACTGCAGGAACAGCAATTTCAGGTGATGGCGCTGATGCCTATGTCGAGAATCTCTACGGTATGTATGCACGGGGTGATGGCAGTCATACTCTTATAAACGAGAATATGCTTACCATGACCGCCACCGCAAGAAGAGCTGAATCCATCTACGGTGAGGCCTACTCCTATGTCGAAAGTCTCTACGGCATGCATGCTGACGGCAAAGGCAGTTATAACCTTGCAAGCAACGGAAAACTTACCGTGACCGCTGTTGCAGGAACAGCAATGTCTACCGACGATGAGGCCGCCGCCCATATCAAAAGTGTTTATGGTATACGTGCATATTCATACGGTGATGATAGCCATACTCTTACAAACGGCGGAGAACTTACCGTGACCGCCACTGCAGGAACGGCTGAATCCATTAACGGCGACGCCTACGCCTATGTCGAAAATATCTACGGCATGTATGCAGAAGGCGATGGCAGTCATACCCTCACAAACAGCGGAGTGCTTGCTGTGACCGCTACGGGCGGAATAGCCACAGGTGCAACCACCTTAGCCGATGCTACAGCCTATGGTATGTATGTAGCAGGCACCCCTACCGAAGACTCTTTCCATCTTCTTACCAATACAGGCATAATTAACGCTACAGCCACCGTACAAACAGAGGGTGCTGTCGCCAGAGCCTACGAGGCTTATGGTCAAAATAGTTTTACTGTAGACACATGGGCAACCACCTTAAGAACATGGACACCTAACGACACTGTTTTTGGCTTAGACAATGGGCAAACTGTAACCTTTGCCAGTGGCGACGAGGGCGCACACTTAATTCTACGTCCGGGAACGGCTGAACAAGGCTTTATGCTTGGTAAAGAATATGCCCTAGCCAATATGGTGGCAGTCGATCAAGATACCGATCCTTATGATAGCATTCAAGACGTGCAATTACAAGATACCATTGACGGCTCCATTGCAAGCGTTGCCACTGAAGTAGATTTTTTGAAAGCAACTCTTTATAATCAAGATACCAATGCACCGAGTGTAAGCCTTAGTGTGCAAGGAGATCTTCCAAATACAATCCTAAGCGCAAATCTTATTTCTAACGCATTGGTACAACAGGGTAGCATTACAAAAGAATTGCAAAAATCTCTTTTGTCAATCTATCAAGCCGCAAACTATCAAGCAGATACAGGCAATGCCTCCACAAGTCTTTCTGCCGGTTCCGATATGCTGAGCAAGTGGACTATGTTTGGTTCAGTATACAGTTCTTACGGTGATAACAGTAAATATGATTTTGATACGGATTCCTATGGGGTAACCGTGGGCGCAACTCGCCACATCAGCGATCAATTTATGGCAGGTTTTCATTTCAACTATAATAATGCAGATACCGACAGCAAAACTGTAGAAAATAGCTCAGATTCTTTCGCTCTTGGTTTGCATGCCAACTATTTTATCAATAATAACTGGTATGTCGGTGCAAATGCAAGCTATGCTTTTGGCTCTAATGATGTGGAGTATAAACACTCTATCGGAACAGCAAAAGACGATTATTCTTCAAACGCTTTCTTTGCTCGCATAAATACGGGCTATATGTATGAAATCAATGAAAATAATATCATTGTTCCCGAGGTTGGCTTGTCCTATCTTTATGCAAGTGCAGATGCCTATGACTTACATTTTGTGGCACCTTATAATCTCTATAACATGAATATGCATGATACTTCCTATTCTGCACTCTATGCCGATATCAACCTTACTTGGAAAGGCGATTATGCCCTTAAAAGTGGTACGATTTCCCCAAGCCTCGGTGTAGGTCTTCGTCAAAACTTAACCGGTTCCGATATCGACTCAAAACTTGATATCTTTGGCACTGCCTATAATACCATCGCAAGCTCCGATGATACCACATTCTTGACAAATGCTAAACTGGAATGGACAAACGGACAATTCTCCATCGGGGCACACTACGACGGTGAATTTGGCGATAAACAGCAAAATCACAGAGGTAGTTTGAACTTCAGCTATAAATTCTAAATAGCAATACTTTTACTTGTTATTCTTGATAGGGGAAAACCTAGGGGATTTGCCCCTTGGTTTTCCCCTTTAGTTGCCTTTAAAAACGCCGAAAAATAAAACAGGGTGTGTTTCCCAATTAAATTAATTTTGAATTTTGGCAAGGAAAACGAGTTTTTTGCGATGGGAGTGTACATAAAACGTACATGACCTGAGCAAAAAAGGAGTTTGACGCAGTCCATAAATACAAAAGGAATAATTGGGAAACATACCCTAAAAAAAGGGGACTGCACTTTCGCACAATCCCCATCTTAATTCTTAAGCGGTTAAAAAGGACACACCTTAAACAGGGGTTCCCAAGGGCCCTCCCTTACTTCGCTATAACAAAGCTTCCGTCTTCGGCAACTTTATACAATTGATACAAAGCACCGACTCTGTCGCCCTTTTCGTTGAAGCTAAACACGCCTGTAATGCCGGGGTGTTCGCCGAGGTTGTTTTTCAAGTAAGCAGAAAGCGCTTCACCGTTGGCGTCGCTATTTTTAAGAGCTTGTACCAAAACATTGAAGGCGTCACCAGCAAGAACAGCCCAGACAGACTCAGGGTAGTTGCCATATTTTGCTTTGTAAGCGGCCATAAAGTTTTTGCCTTCTTCGGTGGTCAAGTCACCTGCCACAGGTGGGCTGAGGAAAAGAAAATCTTTAGCGGCTTTGGTGCCTGCAATTTTCACTAAGTCGGGGTTGTTCACTGCGTCGCCGCCGATCATAGGAACATTTAAGCCCATTTCCATTTTTTGACGGAGCAAGAGGCCTGCTTCGGGATAGTAACCTGTGAAGAAAATAAGTTCGGGGTTAGCAGCTTTTACTTTGGTAAGAATGGCGGAATAATCTCTTTCTTTTGGGGTCAAAGCGTCAAAGAACACAATTTCAAGGCCTGCTTTTTCAAGCTCGGCTTTACCTTGGTCGGCAAGACCTTTGGCATAGGAAGAGTTATCGTGTACGATGGCGATTTTTTTGGGGCCGAGTTCAGCAATAAACTTTGCGGCTACAAGGCCTTGTTCATCGTCACGTGGGGAAGTTCTGAAGAAATACTCAAGACCTTTTTCGGTAAGACGAACACTGGTGGAGCCTGTGCCGATTTGTAAAATTTCGGATTCGTCATAAATATTTTGAGTCGCTTCGGTCACGGCTGAACCGTAAGTACCGATAACGGCAACTACTTCGGAAGAAACGAGTTTTTGAGCGGCAAGAGCGGCTGTTTTTGGATCACCGCCGTCGTCTTCTACTATGAGTTCAATTTTCTTTCCGTTAATTCCGCCACTTTTATTGACTTCATCGGCAAGCAAGCTCACGATTTTTTCCATGCTTTGGCCTTCACTTGCCCAACCGCCCGTTAGGGGACACATTAACCCGATTTTAATGGTTTCGGCTTTGGCGACAGATGGGCCAAATCCGAGAAAAAGAGAAGAAACAAAAAGTGCACAGACAGACAGAGCCTTGGAGAATTTCATACATTTTTCCTTGTTTAAACTTTCAAACCTTATGCGGATGTTAACGCATACATTAGCCATAAAATTTTCGAACTGCGGTAACGATACACTTTTTTTGAAAAAAGACAATTTATTTTTAAAAACTTTAACAATATTAATTCAATTCGTTAGTAGATAACTTTAAATAATACATTAAAAAAAACAAATTATTTTTTGCGCATGCTTGACGCTAAACCGTGATTATTGTATTTTGTTGTAAAATAGACCATGTGCCATTTTGGCACTCTTTCATAAATATACACTATCTTACCCGGAGGCTAGTATGCGTTACTCCATCGGACTTGGTAAGGACGGCGTTGAAGAACGTCTTGCAAAACATGGTATTTCTCGTCGTGACTTCTTGAAATTCTGTTCAACAGTTGCGGTTACCATGGGACTTGCTCCAAGCATGGCTCCTTCCATTGCAAAAGCCCTTACTCAATCAAAACGTCCTGCTGTTGTTTATCTTCACAATGCTGAATGTACAGGTTGTTCCGAAGCACTTCTTCGTACGTATCAACCATTCATCGATCAAATTCTTTTTGATACCATCTCTCTCGAATACCATGAAACCATCATGGCAAGTGCGGGCGATCAAGCAGAAGCGGCTCTCGAAGCGGCTGTTAACAATCCTGAAGGATTTGTCTGTCTCGTTGAAGGTGCTATCCCAACCATCGCCGACGGCGCATGGGGAACTGTTGCAGGCCACACCATGCTTGCCAACTGCTCTAAAATCCTTCCTAAAGCAAAAGCTGTTGTCAGCATCGGTACTTGCGCCGCTTACGGTGGCGTTCAAGCGGCTGCTCCAAACCCATCCGAATCCAAAGGTGTTAACGAGTGCTTCGGTGATATGGGCGTAAACGCTATCAATATCCCCGGCTGTCCTCCAAACCCACTCAATATGGTGGGCGCTCTTGTTGCTTACCTTCAAGGTGCTAACATTGAACTTGACGGCGAAAACCGCCCTGTTATGTTCTATGGCGAAACCGTTCACGATCAATGCGAACGTCTTCCTCACTTTGAAGCCGGTGAATTTGCTCCTTCTTTTGACTCTGAAGAAGCTAAAAAAGGCTGGTGCCTCTATGAACTCGGTTGTAAAGGTCCTTCCACCTACAACAACTGTCCAAAAGCTCTTTTCAATGAAGTGAACTGGCCTGTTCGTGGCGGTCACCCATGTATTGGCTGTAGTGAACCGGGTTTCTGGGATAATTTAAGCCCATTCTATGAAGCTTAATCCCCATTTTTAACCATTTCATTTGAAAACTCAATCAAAAGAGAGCTAATATTATGAGCCAAACTCCACCTAAAAGTAATTATTCAGGGCCAATTGTTGTTGACCCAATTACCAGAATTGAAGGTCACCTTCGTATCGAAGTTGACGTACAAGACGGCGTGATTTCTGACGCAAGAAGCTGTGGTACCCTTTTCCGTGGTATCGAAAACATCTTGGTCGGTCGTGACCCAAGAGACGCGCAACACTTTACACAACGTACTTGTGGCGTCTGTACTTTCACCCACGCGCTTACTTCAACCCGTGCGCTTGAAGACGCTATGGGTATTGAAATTCCTAAAAACGCTACCCTTATCCGTAACCTCATGCTCGGTATTCAATACGTGCATGACCATATCGTGCACTTTTATCAATTACATGCCCTTGACTTCGTTGACGTTGCAGCCGCAACCACCGCTGACATTGGCAAAACATATGCACTCGGAAAAAGCATTTCTAAAAACCCCACTTCCGAAGCTGAGCTCAAAACCGTTCAAGAAAAAGTTACAGGCCTCGTAGCCAGTGGCCAACTCGGACCTTTTGCCAATGCTTACTTCCTCGGTGGACACGAAGCATACAAACTTACTCCCGAGCAAAACTTGCTTGCTGTGGCTCACTATCTTGAAGCCCTTCGCGTTCAAGTTAAAACCGCAAAAGCTATGGCTATTTTCGGCGCTAAAAACCCTCACCCACAAACCCTCATTGCAGGCGGCGTAACTTGTTACAACTCCATCAATGAAGAAAGCTTCAAAATGTTCCAAGATCTCTATGACGAAAGCATGGAATTCGTGAACAACAGACTTATCCCTGACGTAATCCTCGTCGGTGGCGTATATCTCGGTGAAGCAACTTACGGTGGCGGCGCAGTGAACTACCTTACCTTTGGTGAGTTCCCAGCACCCGGCAAAGAAAGAGACCTCAGCGCTCGTTGGTTTAAACCCGGCGTTATCAAAAACCGCGATCTTAGCAAAGTATACGATTTCGACCCAAGCAAAATTGAAGAACACGTTCGTCACAGCTGGTACGAAGGCGAAGAAGCAAAGCATCCTTATGAAGGTGTTACCGATCCTGCGTTTACCCACATCGGTGACCAAGATCGTTACTCATGGCTTAAAGCTCCTCGTTACGACGGCATGGTTATTGAGACAGGCCCTCTTGCTCAAATGCTCGTTTGCTACGCTCAAGGACAAAAAGAAGTTACAGAACCTGTTAACTTTGTTCTTAAAACTCTTGGCGTCGGCCCGGAAGCTCTTTTCTCTACCCTTGGCAGAACTGCAGCTCGTGCTATTGAATGTCTTGTTATCGGCAACCAAATACAAGTATGGTTTGACGAATTGAAAGCAAACGTTAAAGCCGGCGACAGCCAACTTTGCATTAACGTTGACGTTCCAAAAGAAGCGAAAGGCGTTGGTTATGTAACCGCTCCTCGTGGTGCTCTTTCTCACTGGACCAACATTAAAGATAGCAAAATTGCTAACTTCCAATTGGTTGTTCCTTCCACTTGGAACTTTGGCCCTCGCGACCTTCAAGGTAACAAAGGCGCTGTGGAACTTGCACTCGTGGGCAACCCCATTGCAGATCCAAAACGCCCTGTAGAAATCTTGCGTACTATTCACTCCTTTGACCCATGTATCGCTTGTGCTGTACACGTTATCGATGTGAATACAGGTGAAACAAGAGATTACAGAATCCTTTAAGGGAGCTTGGGAACCTCTCATTAAGGAGTTTCCTTTGTAACCTCTATAAGATTTGGGACTGTGCGAAAGTGCAGTCCCTTTTTTTGTTTAAATTATTTTTTTAATCATAGTTTTTAAGGGGAGAAAAACGAAAGGGAGGGCAAGCCCCCCCCCTTATCTTTTTCTCCCCTTCCACCCCTCTTTTGTTTACCCCCCTAGCGTTCGCCGTTTGCCTCCTTGTCAGTCGGCTTAAGGGCGAACTTGTCGGGAAAATCTTTCCGTGCCTAGCCGTTTATTGGTTGCGCTCCCTGCTTCCCTCTCACTTCGTTCGGGTGAAGCTTTTTAATGCTGTGCATACTTCATTGTTTTCCACTTCGGGTAGAGTTTTTGGGGAAATGCGTAAATAATATTTTTCACCATCAGAAAATTTTTTAACAATGCGCAATGAATAACAACACAAGCACATAAACGATGAAAACCGATTCAATAAAAAATACACCAAGTACGCAAAGCCCTACAGTGAGCCCCGAGTGAGGAACGAACGAGAGGCGAAGAGGAAAAAGCAATAAATAAACAATTTGGTAAGAAAAAGCGTAGAGAAAACGTTCACCCTTAAGCTGACCAAAGGGAAGCAAACGGTGAACGTAAGGGTAAACAAAAGAGGGGTGGAAGGGGAGAAAAAGATAAGGGGGAACCCCTTTCGTTTTTCTCCCCTTTAAACAAAAAAAGCCCTTCCAAGCAGTGAAAGGCTTTCATTGTGTTAATTCAAAATAAATTTAGAATTTATAGGTCAAGCTTGCGGCCACGGAGTGGGCGTAAACGTCGCTACTTCTGCCGGGGTGTACACCGTGGACAAGGTCAGCTGCGGCGCTTTTGTCGTAGCTCATAGTTTCGAGGTCATGGAAGATGTAGCTTACATCTAAGGCCCAGTTATTTTTGTGGAAGCCTGCGCCCACGGAATATTTCCAGCGTCCATTGGTGGGCATGATATATTCGGCGTGGTATTCGTCAACAGGTGAGGTTTCGTAGCTGATACCGCCACGCAAGGTGAGCCATTCCAGTGCTTCGTATTCTGCGCTGAGACCAAAGAACCATGTGTCGTTCCAATTTCTTGGATGGGAAACAACGGCACCGTCAGCAGTTACAATATCAATACTTTTAAATGTTGACCAGTCGTAATAACCAACAACAGCCTCAAAGCTTAGACGGTCGGTCGGGAAATAGGCAAGCGCAAGTTTTACTTCGCTTGGGACGCTGATGCTTGTTTCTGCGCTTACATTGTCATACTTTATCCCGTTATAATGGGTTCTGATAGTACCGTCAAAATCATAGGTAAGGCCGTGGCGATAGGTGAGGCCAAGTTTCCATTGGTCGTTGAAGCGAACATGCGCTCCGAGGTTAAAGCCAAGGGCGTAAGCAAGTTCGTCGCTTTCTAAGGCGTTGTAGGTGTTAACAAAGATGGGAGCGCCTGTTTCCGGATTAGTTGCGTATCCCCCACGAGTTTTTAACTGTACTCTGGCCGCAGAGACTTCAAGGCCTGCCGCCACAGAAAACATATCATTGATACGCCAAGCAACCACAGGGTTTACGGTGGCGGTATAGATATAGGCATCGGTCATATTGATACCGCCCGCCC
>CAYJHY010000007.1:0-28552 GCA_964369875.1 uncultured Mailhella sp. | reverse complement strand
GAGTGGCGTAAGACGTTCCTTCGCTATCCATGGCGCTTGCAGGCATAAAGTCCTGCGCACTGCGAATCTTGTTTATAAAGGATTGCTGAACAATAAGGCCACCGTCCATAAGGCTTTTAAAATCTAAAAAGGCTGTTCCGCAATATTCTTCCAAACGCCCTAATTGAGGCAATTGTAAAATGCGTAAATTTTTACGAGAAGCCAAAATTTCAACTACACCTTCTTCAAAATCGGGAGCAGCTATCACTTCAAAATATTGAGAAGATATAAGTTCTGCAGTCGCTTTATCGATAGCTCGGTTGGTAACAACCGCCCCACCAAAGGCCGCTATACGGTCACACCAAAAGGCCTTATGCATGGCGGTTTCCAAACTTTCGTTCCAAGCCGCACCACAAGGGTTATTGTGTTTAAGTATAGTGATAGCCGGTTTCTTTGTCAAGTATTGTAAAATATTGGCCGCATTGTCTACATCGGTAAGGTTTGTTTTCCCAGGGTGCTTACCCGCCTGCAACATTTGTGCTTCGGAAAGAGCGGAAATAAGGCCGTCTTGCGGTCCACGCCATTTCTTACCCTCAAGCATGCATTGCCCTTGTTTAAGCGCATACAAGGCCGCAGGTTGATCGGGGTTTTCTCCATAACGCAAACCACGAATCTCTCCGTCCATATCCCATGTTCTTTTTTCATACACAAGCTCAGTCTCACCAAGGGTGATTTTCATTTCGCTTGGGAAAGCATCGGGGATAATTTGGCTATACATCTTTTTTAAATCACTCATGCGGCCTCCATGATTTTAAAAGTTTTTTTGGTTTATTTTGTTTATTTGGTTATTTTATGGGAGGGGAGAAGCCCTGACGTGAGAATCCACATAACCATCAGCACCTTATTAGGGAATTCCTCAGAATACATTGCTTTTGCTATAGTTTTAAATAAAAGCTAATCTACTACAACAAAAGAACTTAATATAGAAACATCCCCTAATAAAAATTTAGTTCTAGGAATAAACCACTCTAAAGCGCTTTGTAAAATAATTACAAAAGGTACATTGTCATATGGTTTTTCAGGAAGGGGGAGTTTGAGGGGGAAACCTTATTTTTGAATTCAAAAATAGGGTTCCCCCCTCAATAATTATAATCCCTCAAAATCTTTATGATTAATTACCAGGCTCGGAAAGTTCCATATCTTCTTCCATCGCCTTAACGGGACAGAGCTTAATGCATCGTCCACAGGTGATACATTTTTCTGTATTGAAAACAAGGCGTCTGTTGTCGTCCATATAAAGGGCGGCGGTGGGACACATGCCTGTACAGAGTCCACATTCAACACAACTGTTTTCATCACGCTTTATTCTTTGCGCCGCGAGACTGGCCTTGATGCCTTGTTCTTCAAGGTACGCCATAGCGTCTTTAATTCTGTCGCTGGTGCCGAGAAGTTCAAGCACCATAAAACCGTCGTTACGATTAGAAATCTGCGCTTTTGTTATATTAAAATCCAGATCAAACTTTCTGGTGAGATGACAGACTATGGGAGCGGTGGTTTTTCCTGCCGGAAATTTCAAATGAATATTAACGCCCATATTTACTCCTTAAGGTTAAATTCCCTTTTTCGTTGGCTTGTGGTGTTTTTCTAAACAAACCGTTAAAAAAGGGGAAAAATGTAAAGGAAAAAGCTTTATTATAAAACTTTTTCCTTTTCTAAAAAAATACTTCTTATAAACTTTGAAGAACTTGTTTTGCTCTGTTGGTTTCTGCGGCCTTCGGATAATTTTTAATCAAGCTATTAAGCCTTTCCTTGGCGGCATCAGCCTTACCCAAAGCGGCAAAAGCCATGCCTTGCTTCAAGTAAGATGCAGGCGCTTTATTGCTGTTTGGATATTTGCTGATAACTTTTTCATAGGCAAGAGCGGCGGCGGCATAGTTTTTCAACTGATAATTGCTTTCCCCTTCCCAGAAATATGCGTTGGAAACAAGCGCATGGGTTGGATAGACCTTTGCAAAATCAACAAAAGAATTAAGCGCGTTGGCATAATTTCTGTTATTGAAATTCAAAATACCGCTGTCGTACAAGGCTTGCGCGGTATCAAGACCGCCTTGGTTTGTGGGAGTGGTTGTGCCTTGGCTTGCGGTTGGGTTAGTAATGGTTGCTTGCCCGGTGGTTTGGGTAGGATTTGTAATCGCTCCTTGGTTGGTATAGGGATTATTATTGGAAGTCGCAGTATTTGGCATTGTGCCCACTGTGCTTACGGGGGCATCAAGGTCAAAATCAAGCGCCAATTGGGTTTCCAAAACTTCCAAAGCTTGATTGTGCTTAGCCAAAACATTACCTACTTGAGAAATACCGCCCATGCTTGCAGTGGCATTTTGTAAGTTATCAAGCTCACCCTTAATTTGCGCAAGTTCTTGGCGAAGGGCTTGAACTTGAGACCAACTGTCCGCTTGTGCAGGTTGCATACCGGAAAGTTGACCTTGTAATTGTTGAATAGCTTGACCTTGTTGGTTCACAATATTTTGTAGATTTCCTCCACCACTTGAGCTTGAAACGCAAGCGGTAAAAAATACAGGTACGCAAAGGAAAGCCAAGTTACGAAAGATTGCATTATTCATTGTCATCTCCGTTGGAAGAATTGGTTATATCATTATCGTCGTTGTTATTAACTCTGTCGTCTTTTTTCTCGTTTTTGCTGTCGTCTTTATTACTTGAACGATTTGCCTCATCGGCAGTAGGAGTATCGTAATGAGTATTATCAGTATTTTTTTGCGAAGCTTGCTCTATAAGCACACCTCTTTTTCTGCCAAAAAGGAAGTAGACAATACCACCGATAACGGGAACCCCCACACAAAGGAGAAGCCAAAGATTACGTTCTCCGTCATTTGGGTAGTCTCTTTTTATAACATGGCTGATTCCCCACAGGTTAATCACCGCGGGCAACATTAAAATCAACAGCGTTGACATAGGAACTTCAGAGAAAAACATAAAACCTCTTATTGTTTTGTATCGTTTCTTTTGGATTCCAAGGCAAACAAAATAATCACTGAAAATGTGCCCACGCAGATACAAATATCGGCAACATTAAATACAGGCCAATGCCAGCCTTTCCAGAAAAAATCCAAAAAGTCAATTACATATCGATAAAGCACCCTATCCATAAAATTGCCGAGGGCACCACCCAAAATAAGCCCAAGCCCTAAAAAAAGGCTAAAACTATAGGCGGATTGCCTGACCAAATTCAGAATAAATCCACACATAAAGACCGTGACCACCGCAAAAAACCAAAATTGCCAATCGGTGGAAGGGTCATTGAGAAAACCAAAGGCCGCGCCGAAATTCTGCACATGCACAAGGTTGAAAAAACCGGGAATAACGTTAAAACCACCATGCAAAGGAATGTTTTCAACAACCATAAGCTTGGTTGCTTGATCAACCACAAAGCTGACCAAGGCAACCAAAAAGACAATGATATAACGCCTGTCTTTTGTTTTCATGCTTAGGCATCCAATTCTTGCATAACCGCTGTACAACGTGGGCAAAGGGTCGGATAGTCAGAATTTTTGCCGAGTTCATCGGAGTAAATCCAACAACGCTCACACTTTTCACCGCTAGCTTTGCCGATGACCATGGCAATGCCTTCAACTTCGGATTTATGCGCATCATTCGGAGCTTCTTCCAAAGGCATAATGCTAAGTTGAGACACAATACAAACAGATCTGAAATCAGCCTGACAAGCGTTTACCGCTTTCATAAACTCTTCATTCAAATACAATTTGACATATGTATCCAAGGAGTGGCCGATTTCACCCGATTGGCGAATAGGCTCGATGGCTTTGGTGATTTCTGCTCTGACTTCAAGAAGTTTTTCCCAGTTCTTACCCATGGCTTCATCAAGCAAGAACTCGTCCATAACGAACGGTTCCATAGCAAAAACACTGCCACCTTTTGGTCTGAAGCCTTCAGGAATATAACGGAAGCTCTCTTCTGCGGTGAAGCTCAAAATAGGAGCCATATCACGCAAGAGAGTAAGCAAAATGTAATAAAGAGCAGTTTGTGCGGAACGGCGTTCTTTGGAGTTTGGATGAGAAGAATACAATCTGTCTTTTAATATATCAAAATAGAAAGCAGAAAGCTCTGTGGTACAAAGACCGTGCAAGGTGTGATAGACCTTGTGGAATTCAAAAGTTTCATAGGCTTTTTGGATTCTGAAATGTGCTTTGGCCACCGCGTCGAGAGCGTAACGGTCAAGGCTTTCCATTTCAGCGAAGGGCACGGCAACATCCATATTGAAATCGGACAAAGAGCCCAAGATATAACGGATGGTGTTACGGATACGACGATATGCATCCACCAAGCGATTCATAATTTCATCAGAGAAGCGAATGTCTTCACGGTAATCGACACTGGAAACCCAAAGGCGCAAAAGCTCAGCCCCATGTTTGCCGATAACTTCTTGAGGAGCAACAACGTTGCCCACAGATTTTGACATTTTGTAGCCTTTACCGTCAACTACATAACCATGAGTCAAAACAGAGCGATAAGGCGCGCGTCCGCGAGTACCGATGCCCACGAGCAAGGAACTGTGGAACCAGCCACGGTGTTGGTCGGAACCCTCAAGGTAAAGGTCAGCAGGGAAAGCACCCTCTTCTCTTTGCTCCATAACGGCGGCAAAGGAAGTGCCTGAGTCAAACCAAACATCCAAGATGTCGCTTTCTCTTTTCCAGTGAGAAGCACCACAATGAGGACACTTCAAATCTGATGGGATAATTTCGCTGTCTTCTGCTTCATACCAACGGTCGCAACCTGTCGGATGAGAAGCAAAGGATTTTGCAATTTCACGCATCCATGCGGGATCTTGCCAAGCCTCTCCACAATCTTCACAAAGAAGAGCCAAGATGGGCACGCCCCATGTACGTTGTCTGGAAATACACCAGTCAGGGCGTTGTTCAATCATATTAAAGATTCTGTCACGACCCCAAGCAGGAATCCATTCCACATCGTTACGGATAGCGTCGAGGGCTTTTTGACGCAAGCTGTTGGTATCCATGGTAATAAACCACTGAGTGGTTGCACGGAAAATAACAGGCTCATGACAACGCCAACAATGGGGATAAGAGTGAGAAATTTTAGCTTTGGCAAGCAGATTACCCACTTCTTCCAATTTAGCGATAACATGAGGATTAGAATCAAAAACATTCATGCCCGCAAAAAATTCCACAGTAGGCAAGAAGCGACCGGCGTTATCCAAAGGAGAATATACATCGAGACCGTACTTCAAACCGACTTCATAGTCTTCGCGACCGTGGCCGGGAGCAGTGTGAACACAGCCTGTACCCGCTTCCAAAGTAACGTGTGTTCCCAAAATAACCAAGGATTCACGGTTATAGAAAGGATGACGAGCAGACAAGCGATCAAATTGTGTGCCTTCGGCTTCACCGATAATTTCGTAATCTTCCCAACCAAATTGAGAAGCGCAACCTTCAAGCAATTCTTTGGCTAAAATATAGTTAGAACCATTGGCAGAAACAAGGGCGTAGATAAATTCGGGATGCAAACATACACCTAAGTTATCGGGCAAGGTCCAAGGGGTTGTGGTCCAGATAACCAAGTAGGTGTTATCGATGTCCACACCTTGGAAAATATCCGCAAGCTTGGGATCGTTCAAAGCAAAGCGCACATACACAGAAGGGGAAGAATGGTTATCGTATTCCACTTCCGCTTCGGCCAAGGCGGTTTGACATGTGTTACACCAATAAATGGGTTTTTTGGCACGATTAAGGTTTCCGCTTTCCACAAAGTTGGCAAGCTCGCCCGCTGTCACCGCTTCATAAGCAGGATCCATGGACATATAGGGTTTATCCCATGTGCCGAGCACACCGAGGCGTTTAAACTCTTTGCGCTGAATATCCAAATATTTTTGAGCGTATTTACGGCAAGCCTTACGGATAGAAGCCTTAGGCATAATATCTTTTTTCTCGCCAAGCTCTTTTTCCACGTTTCTTTCAATGGGTAAACCATGGCAGTCCCAACCGGGCACAAAAGCACAGGAATAACCGGCCAAGTTCTTAGACTTAACCACAATATCCTTAATAATTTTGTTTAACGCTGTTCCAAGGTGGATATTTCCGTTGGCATAGGGAGGGCCGTCGTGTAATACGTACTCGCCTTTTTGTCCTGATGCTTTTTGCATTAAACTGTATATATCTTGAGCTTCCCAAAATTTAAGGGTTTCAGGCTCCTTGTTAACAAGGTCGGCCTTCATCGGATAGGAAGTCTTCGGTAAGTTTAAAGTCTTTTTATAATCTGCCATGCTGTGCCTCCAAATATTGACGCCTACATTCTCTTATATTATAGTAGAATCGTCAAGCAAGAAATAATGCTATTCTAAATTGTTATTACCGGAAAAGGACATTACATGCAAAAAAGAGAAAATCCCTTCGGCATTATCCCATGGAATCTTGATTTTTTAAGCCACCTTGAAAGTTATGTCCAAAGTTTTGATTACCAATCGAGCGACGAGAACACCGTCAATCAAACTAAAACACCTGAATCCAAAAAATCAAGCCGAAAAAAAACTGTTGAATCCAAGCAGTATTCTCTTTTGGAACCCATTAACACGATAAGCGGAAAAACATCAGCCAAAGCCAATGAGGAAGTTTTTTTCGACAAGCAGAATATCGTCCTTATTTTCCCCAACGCCAGACCCAAACGGTATATGGAAAATCGCTACAAGAATATGGCCAAGAAAAACAAAAAGGCGCATATTCTTCCTATGATGCTAACGGCAAGCGAAGTGTTTAATCTTTGCCTCAACCACTGGGAGCGAGGGCAAAAGCCTTGTCAAGAATTACAAAGTTTAGACCGTATCGCCCTCTTACATGAAGCTGTTTTAGAAATAAGTAAAAACTTACCCGCAAGTTCTGTTTTGCGACGCCTTACAGAGCTTAAAGACGAAAATAACGAAAAAGATATGCTCGACTTTGGGCAAAGTCAAGATATTCAAAAAAAGCATCTTCTCAAAAGCCTTAGCCTTGCAAAATTTTATCCTTGGGCAAACTCCTTAGATACGCTTTTTGAGGAATGTTTTAACCAATTACAAGAAGTAAAAGCCATACACAACACCGAAGAAGAAGTCCCTCCCCTTGCTTCGGCACTTTTGTCGGCTCTCTCGTCCATTGCAAAAATCTATCTTGATTATATAAAGCAAAATACCTACCAAGAGCTAACAACAAAAATTAAACATCATTCACAATCTGAAGAAGTACTCGGCGAAGAACTATTCGACGAGGAGTTACTTACTGACGAGGGAGAATACAGATTAACCACCCCCGGCTTTACCCGTTTGAAAACTGCCCTATTTGTTTTGGCCTATCAAGCATACCAAAAAGGAACTCTTGAGCAAGACCTTGAGAACGAAAATCAGCTTCTTAAACATATTGCAGAGCTTTTGCCTCAAAACAGCCATGATCAATCCGAATTTTTTATGGAATTTATGCCTGAATTGTTCCGTGGTAAAACCTTGGTTTTTGCAGGTTTTGTTCGACTGAGTGCCGTTGAAGATACCTTGTTTCGATATTTTTGGAATGAAGGCGCAAAAATTGTATGGCATTCCGATCCCCGGCTGGCAAATTATATACTCCCTAAGGTGAATGAAAAAAAAGATAATAATATTTATCACTATGCATGCCTCGATCACGCCTTATGGTTAAAAAAATGGCAGGCAAGCGGAGAGCTTTTGTTTGAAGAAAGCACACACGAAAGCAATATCAATTTCTTTTCTGCTTATGACAGCCATTCTCAGTTGCGTGCGGTCCAAAAAGATTTGCAAAATTATCTCCAAAGCTTTCAAGTAAGCAAACCTGAAAAACGTAAAAATAATGCACAAAGTGTGGAGGGTTTAAGCGCTGACCAAACTTTTACCGATATGACATCAGGCTTGGCAGACGACAGCGTCGCAGTTATACTACCTCGATCCGATGCTCTTATGCCCTTACTACATGAATTGCCGGATAAAAACATCAATATTTCTATGGGCTATCCCGTAAAAAGAACGCTTTTCGCGCAATATTTGCAAATAATTTTGAATCTACAGTTAAATAAGGAAGAAAAATCCAAATCATCCTCTCATTATCACTGGAGTGACATTTTAGAAATTTTACGACATCCCTACACCCGCATGTTATTACCTGTTAACGAAAACACCTATGCTTTCAGCCACAAGGAAAATACTGACAGCACACAAAATAATGGAGCCGAAAAAGTCAAGGATGAAGAAACTTTCAACAAGGTTGAAGAGCAAAGAGCTGAATGGCGAAGTCTTCTCTACTATATGGAAAAACATTTACGCAAAGGAGATTTGGCCTATATATACCTTCCTGATTTTTTGGACGACGTTTTAGGGGACATAGATAATCATAACTTCCAAGATGAAATTCTTAGTTTTTGTCGGGATTATTTTAATTGTGTCAGCACCACATGGGAAAACTCTATTTGCTTCGGACATATCGGAAAGAATTTGCAAACTGTAGTTGATTTTTTACTCACACACGGAAGCACCCTGTGGCAAAACTTTCCCCTCGATGCCGAAGCCTTGGTGCGTGCTTTGGAAAATATGATTCCAAGCTTAAAAAAAAATCTTTTAAGCCATGCCCCCCTTCCTCCTAAAATTCTTTTTCCGATTATTAACCAATTGGTTAACGAAGAGCGGATCCCTTTTGAAGCAGACCCACTTGAAGGTTTACAAATTTTAGGGATGCTTGAATCACGGTTGTTACGCTTTGAAAATGTTTTTATTTTCGATATGAACGAAGAATATATGCCGGGTCCCATACAACAAGATCCTCTCATGCCTGATAGCCTTCGCAACATCCTTGGTTTACCCGACACCCATATGCGCGATATTCTGACCGCCCATACTTTCTATAGACTGCTGGCAGGAGCTAAAAACGTTTGGCTCTATTGGCAAGAAGGGGTTTACGGTTCAGAAATACAAGGTAAAGACATTCGCTCACGTTATGTGGAAGAGTGTATATGGAAGAAAGAGCAGGAACAAAAGAGACTCTTGCAAAACAACCCTGAAGTCATCCGACAACTTCCCATAAGCATCGAGGTACAAGGAAAAGTTAAGAAGAAACACATTCCCGTAACGGTCAGCGCAAAACAAAAATTAAAAGAATTATTACAAAAACCTCTTTCTTCTACTGCCTTAGATACGTATATACAATGCCCTGCAAAGTTTTATTATAAATATTTGGCGAAACTAAAAGACATTGAAGATGTTAATGAAGGCGATAATGAAAGAGAGCTTGGCAACTGGATCCATGAATTTCTTAAAAAGTTTTATGAAGAAAGGCTCGGGCAGGAAATTAAACATACAGAAGAGACGAAAGCCCAGTTTTTGGAAGCTCTGGAAAGTGCGTTAGAAGAAAATGAAATCCACCAATTTGTTTCAGCACAAAGCTATATCCTATTTAAAGAAGCGGCTGTCTATCATTTTACAAGATATTATGACGCCATGCCCGAAGAGTTTGAAGTTGTGGCCCTTGAAGATACGTTTACAGCCCTTCTGCCGGAAGAGCTCTATACAAAGCATGGAAAAGAGCATCAAATCAAACTTGAGGGAACCTTTGACCGTCTTGACAAACGTTGTAGCAACGAAGAAGAATTGTATCTTATTTTAGACTATAAAACAGGGAAAAAACAAAACCTGTCATCTAAAATTTGGAATGATATCGAATTCTGGGAAACTCTCAAAAGTTACAATCAAGACGAAAATTCAACAGGACAAGACAAACTAAAAGACGATATCATGGATACAATAGCGCAGAAATTTTCCAGTATTCAACTTCCTTTATACCTTTATATTTACAAACTTATTCACACAGACATTAAAGTTAACGCCGGCTGGATATTCCTAAAAGAAAAATATCCCGAAGTTCTCCTGATGAACTTTGACAAAAAAAGCGAAGACAGTAATGAGCTTTGGGAAACCTTAGAGGAAATCCACACGGAATATATGCCGAATCTTATGCAGTTTTGTGTAAATCATTTGCTTGATGCTACGCACTTTAACGCGAGACAAAACAAGTCTTGCGCCTTCTGCCCCCACGCTTTGTATTGTTAGATTTGAAAGTTTTATTGAGGGGGAAACCCTATTTTTGATGTCAACAACGAAAAGACGCTAAATTTCGCTTTGCTCAATATTAGCTAAGGTTTCCCCCACAAACTCCCCTTTCCTGAAAAAGCAAATATTAGTTTCAGTTCAAAATTGGAAGCATACTTGCACTGCAATCAGAATTTTATAATCCTAAATCTTCTTTAACTATAATAACTTCCAAAGTTTTTATTGTATAGGGCTTACGCTCGGTGATGGCGGTGATATTACAGATACGCTCAGGGCTGTTACAATCATAACATTTGTCAGCGTTTACAGCACAGGGAGTTTTTCTGTTAAGTCTTTTGGCATTTAAAGGTGCCGCTATGTTTTTTGCTCTGAACATTGCTTCTTCAAAAGTTGAAGAAATCTTATTGGATCCAATGACATAGATAAGGCGTTCTTTTCCGTAGCTTGAGGCGGCAATACGATTGGCACTTGCATCTATATTAATGAGTTGACCTGAAACGGTAACTGCATTCGCACTGGTTAGGTATACAGGTGCAATGATAGCGTTTAAATTATCTTCCTCAGTTTTACATTTAGCTCGCCAATACACATTATTTGATTCACATAATGTTTCATAAATATTCAAAGCTTCCAAAGTCATACTTCCACCACTTCCAACAGAAGTATTTTTTATGCCTTCCGTAAGATAAAGGGCTACCTCTTGAGCACTTTCAAAAATTGAAACAGTATAGCCTCTTTTTTCCATATTTGACTTTACAAGTTCTAAATCCATGACTCGCTCTCCTCTATTACATAAGGTTTAGTGTTAAACAAAATATTTACAAAAAAAAACGATGTTATCTTTCGATAACATCGTTTTTCTCTTTATATAAGAATAGTCTTATTCTGCACTGTCTGCAACAACTTCAGCTGCTGCATTGTGTTTTGTAAGCTCGATAACTGCCATAGGAGCGCAGTCACCGCGACGAGGCATTGCAAGCTTGATTACTCTTGTGTAACCGCCGGGAATACCTGCATATTGTGGAGCAATCACGTCAAAAAGGTGTTTTACCAATTGGTGTGATCCAAGTACACGATATGCCAAACGGCGAGAATGCACATCATTACGTTGTGCAAGAGTAATAAGGGGCTCGACAACACCACGCAAATCTTTAGCTTTTGCTTCAGTTGTGCGAATATGACCATGAATCAAAAGGGCTTTAGCCATGTTGTTGAACAAGGCTTTACGATGAGAAGGACTTCTTCCCAATTTTCTACCGGAATTACTATGCCTCATGGTGCTGCTTCCTCTTCCATTCTTGATATTTTTTATCAAATGAATCTATTTTTGTGCCAAAATCAAGACCCATGTTTATAAGCATAAGTTTGATTTCATCGAGAGATTTCTTACCGAAGTTCTTTGTTCTGAGCATTTCGCCTTCACTTCTTTGTACAAGCTCACCAACTGTTGCGATATTTGCGCTACGTAGGCAGTTCATGGCACGAACGGAAAGTTCAAGGTCATCGATGCTTTTGAAAAGATTTTCGTTAATGTCTCCGACGTCACTGGCACCAAGACCACTTTCATCAGAAACCTGTTCATCAAAGTTAATGAAAACAGAGATCTGTTCTTTTATTATTTTTGCGCTATAAGCAATACTGTCTTCTGGCGTGATGGATCCATCGGTCCACACTTCCAAAATAAGCTTGTCATAGTTGGTCATTTGACCAACACGCGCTTGCTCAACGGTATATGCTACTTTACGAATCGGAGAAAAGGAACTATCAAGTTTGATAAGACCGATTTCTTCGTTAAGTCCTTCGTGCATATCAGCAGGTACATAACCCTTACCCATACGGGCTTCAAACTCAAGATCAAATTCCACATCTTCGGTTAGTGTTGCTAAATGAAGATCGGGATTTAAAACAGCTACATGCTGATTTTCTTGAATGTCCGCCGCGGTTACGACACCCTTTTTATTAACCTTGAGGGTTAATCTTTGAGGCTCATCCGTATCCATGGCAAGGCGAACTTGTTTTATATTCAAAACAATATCGGTCACGTCTTCAAGAACACCAGTTAAGGTGGAGAATTCGTGATGAACTCCTGCTATCTTCACAGACACAAAAGCCGATCCTTGCAAAGAAGCAAGTAAGACTCGACGCAAGGCATTCCCTATTGTAGTGCCGTAGCCGCGTTCAAGTGGTTCGCAAACGAATTTTCCATACATAGAGTCTGAAACTTCGTTATCACGACTGATTTGATCCGGCTTAACAAGCACCGCCCAGTTACGAGCATTGATGAGCTTATTGGCTTGATTTGTGGACATGTATACCCCTTATTATTTGGAGTAAAGTTCGACGATAAGAGATTCGTTGATGGGAGTCTGAATATCATCACGTTGAGGCAATGCTTTAATCATGCCTTTGAAGTTGTCACTGTCAACTTCAATCCATGCTGGACAGCCACGACGTGCGATAGCACCTTGGGCGTCAGCAATCACGGGGATTTTACGATTTTTCTCTTTCACAACGATAACATCGCCTACTTTGACTTGCAAAGAAGGAATGTTTACTTTGTGACCGTTAAGAGAAAAAATACCGTGACGAACGAGCTGACGTGCTTGCGAACGGGAGTTTGCAAATCCCATACGATAAATCACGTTATCTAAGCGACGTTCAAGGGTAGACAAAAGGTTTTCACCAGTTACACCCTTGGCCATATCCGCAGCATAGAAGTAACCTCTAAACTGCTTCTCAAGAACACCGTATGTACGACGCACTTTTTGCTTCTCACGAAGCATAAGAGCATAATCGCTTAACTTCTTACGGTTACGGCCATGTTGGCCGGGAGCGTAAGGGCGACGATCTTGTGCACATTTATCGGTATAACAACGATCGCCTTTTAAAAACAATTTGCTCCCTTCACGGCGGCAAATACGGCATTTTGCATCATTATATTTAGCCACAGTTGGTTCTCCTAATTATACGCGGCGACGCTTTGGTGGGCGACAACCGTTATGGGGGATAGGCGTAACGTCACGAATGAACGCAACTTTAAAACCTGCTGCATTAATAGCACGCATAGCAGATTCACGACCAGAACCGGGACCTTTTACATAAACACCAACGGTACGCATTCCGTTCTCTTGTGCTTTTTTCGCTGCTGTTTCAGCAGCTACTTGCGCAGCAAAAGGAGTGGATTTCCGTGAACCTTTGAAACCACTTTGACCGGCAGAAGCCCAACTAATGGTGTTTCCGCGGGTATCGGTGAAGGTTATAATGGTATTATTAAAAGAAGATTGAATATGAGCTATGCCGAGGGGCACATTCTTCTTTTCTCTTTTTTTAACTGTTCGTTTGGCTCTTGCCATTGCACACTTCCCTTGGGTACTAAACCCAGTATTATGAGTCTAAAACCCTATTTCTTTTTACTCGCAGCCGCGCGACGGGGGCCTTTACGAGTACGTGCGTTAGTTTTTGTGCGCTGTCCATGAACAGGCAAACCACGACGATGGCGAAGTCCGCGATAGCAGCCAACATCCATCAATCTCTTGATGTTTGAGCTGACTTCACGACGAAGATCACCTTCTACTTTATAATTGGATTCAATTTCCTTACGGAGCTCGTTCACCTCATCGGCACTGAGGTCATCAATGCTACGATTCCATTCAATCTTGGTAGCCGCAAAGATATCTAAAGATGTCTTTGGACCAATTCCATAAATATAGGTGAGCGCAATATCCGCTCTTTTGCCACGAGGCAAATCAACACCTGCAATTCTAGCCACAGTACTACTCCTGCAAGGTTATCCCTGACGTTGTTTGTGTCGGGGGTTTTCGCAGATAACTCTAAGAACACCCTTGCGCCTAATTACCTTGCACTTCGGGCAGATTTTTTTGACGGACGGCCTAACTTTCATCGCTCTCTCCGCTAATGTATTTCAAAACTTGGTATTTTTACGTACCGAAGTTGTCTTATTTATGGGATATTTCTATCCTTGTCAAGAGGCAATCCTCACCATTTCCATTTTTTTTTCAACTTAACCCTGATAGTTTGAACTTAAGCTCAATATTTCAGGGCCTTGGCGTTGAATAACAATACTATGCTCATAATGAGCCGCCAAACTGCCGTCAGCAGTATTAGCGGTCCAACCATCCGGAAGAATCTTCACATCATGCGTACCGATGGCAAGCATGGGTTCGATGGCTATCACCATTCCCTCTTGAAGAGGAAGTTTTGGTGCGCCTTTTGGAACAAAGTTTGGAACTTCAGGTTTTTCATGGAGGTTGGTACCAATACCGTGCCCCACAAAACGTTGGATTATGTGATACCCATGAGACTCCGCGTGTTTCTGCACTGCATGCGAAATATCATAGAGGTCATTACCGATTTGAGCAGCCGCTATCCCTAGATGTAACGCTTCTTCGGTAACTCGGCAAAGAGCTTTAGCCTCTTCGCTAATTTGACCGACGAAAAACGTTCTGGCGCTGTCACCGTGGAATCCATTATAATAGACTCCAACATCACAGCCAATAATGTCGCCTTCTTTGAGGATTACCTCTTTTGAAGGAAAACCATGAACAATGGTTTCATTGACTGAAGCACAAAGTGCAAAAGGATATCCGTAATAACCTTGAAATGAAGGAATCACATTCATTTCTCGGCACATTGACTGTACCTTTTCTTCGAGTTGCATAGTCGTTATGCCTGGTTCTATCATATCGCCCAGTGCGTCTAAAATGGTTGAAACCATTCCATTAGCATTACGCATAATGGAAATTTCTTTTTCATTCTTTAAAAACACACCACGATATTTTTTCATAGAACCTAGCGCCCTTTTCTGCCTTTTTCCGCAAGACTATTGTATTGTCTGGAAATCATGTGGCTTTCCACCTGACCCATAAAATCAATAGACACACCCACAAGAATCAATATACTTGTTCCGCCAAAATAGAAAGGAACGTTGAATTGAGCCATAAGGAACATGGGAATAACAGAAATTAATGATATGTACACGCCGCCCCACAAAGTAAGACGAGAAAGTACGGTATCAATATATTCACGTGTTTTATCACCGGGACGAATTCCTGGGATAAAGCCACCTGCTTTTTTCAAGTTTTCTGCAATATCTTTTGGGTCGAAAATAACCGCTGTATAGAAAAAGCAGAAGAAGAAAATAAGTGCCACAAATACAATATTGTAAACAATACTGGTTGGCTGAAACTGATCAACTATACTTTGAATCCATGCCACAGAGGCAAAGCTTCCGACAGTTGCTGGGAATAAAAGTAAAGATTGAGCGAAAATGGGAGGAATAACACCTGCAGTGTTGATTCTTAGTGGTAAATGAGTGGTTTGACCACCAACCATTTGACGACCCATTTGTCTTTTAGCGTAATGAATGGGAATACGGCGCTGTGCTCTTTCCATGAAAACGATACCGAAAAGAACCGCCGCCATAAAGACCAGAACTAAAAGAGCCAAAACAATATTCATTGCGCCTGCTGCAATCTGCTGAAATGATTGTACCAGTGCACCTGGGATACCAACTACGATACCGGAGAAAATAATCAAAGATATACCGTTACCGATTCCCTTAGCGGTGATCTGCTCACCAAGCCACATAACCAAAGTGGTGCCTGTGGTTAAGGTAATAAGGGTAACAATACGAAATTCCCAGCCGGGATTTATAACGACAGGTAAACTCTCTGGACTTGTCATGCCTTCTAGGAAGGCTGCAATACCAAAACCTTGAACTATCGCAATCAAAACAGTAAGATATCGTGTATACTGGGTGATTTTTCGTCTGCCCGCTTGGCCTTCTTCTTTAGCTATTCGCTTTATCTCAGGGCTTATTACCTGCATGAGCTGCATAATAATCGAGGCCGAGATATAAGGCATAATCCCAAGGGCGAACACTGACACGTTGGTCAGAGCTCCACCTGAAAACATATTCAGAAGTCCAAAAATGGAGCCCTCAAGATTATTAAAGAAGTCAGCTAGAGCAACTACATCCACACCCGGCACAGGAACGTAAACCCCAAGTCTGTAACATGCCAAAAAGAGGAATGTCCACAAAATCTTAGAGAAAAGTTCTTGGGAAGGTGCTAGTTTATCTGCTCCGCCAGCCACAGCTTATTCCTTTTCAGTCGCTTGACAATCGCAAGAGCTTTCTTCTGTGCTGCAACAACATGAGCAAGCACAAAGCTCATTGCAAACGCCACCGGCTGCTTTGATCTTTTCAGCGGCAGACGCAGAGAAGACATGAGCTTCAATGGTCATTGCGCGAGTCATTTCTCCGCCACCCAAAATTTTTACGGGGGCGCCGAAGCGACAAAGACCACGGGTATAAATGTCCTCGAGGGTTACTTCATTTATACCTTCAAAGGCAGCTTGCAAGCGGTCAAGGTTAATAACTTCAAAAGTTACTTTGAAATCAAAGTTTTTGAAACCACGTTTTGGCAAACGGCGCATAAGGGGCATTTGACCACCTTCAAAACCTGCTTTCACACCGCCACCGGCACGAGCATTTTGCCCTTTGTGCCCTTTACCGGCTGTGTGACCAAGGCCTGAACCGTCACCACGACCCAAACGTTTACGGGTCTTGCGTTCTTCTGGGAAAGGATATAGGTCGTTTAATCTCATGATACAGTGACCTCTACAAGGTGATGAACCTTATTAATCATGCCGCGAACCGCAGCGTTATCCTTGAAAGTTTTTACCATTTCGCGACGTTTGAGACCAAGCGCATCCAAAGTTTTCTTTTGGTTTGGCTTAATACCGATACGACTGCGAACAAGTTTTACTTGAATTTCGGACATGGCAATTACCTACCTTACTTACGGGGAGCTTCAAGCTTCTTACCGCGAATTTCAGAAACTTCTTCAGCGCTGCGTAAGGAAGTGAGTCCCGCCATAGCGGCGCGAAGCACGTTATGGGGATTGTTTGTTCCGATAGCTTTTGAAAGAACATCGGTAATGCCAACTGCTTCCATAACCGCACGAACTGCGCCACCGGCGATAACACCGGTACCACGAGATGCGGGCTTAAGAAGCACACGACCTGCGCCGAAGCGACCAAGCACTTCGTAAGGTAAAGTTCCTTCAACCAAAGGAATTTTTACCATGGTTTTGCGTGCTCTTTCAGAGGCTTTGCGAAGAGCTTCTGGCACTTCTTGTGCTTTACCGAGACCAAAACCAACGCTACCGTTGCCGTCTCCTACTACTACGAGGGCGCTAAAACTAAAGCGTCTACCACCCTTTACAACTTTTGCAACCCGGTTCAAATGGACAATTTTCTCAATGAGACCGGAATCTTGCGTTTCTTGCTTCTGTTCCATGTGTTTTCCTGCATATTTCAGTTTACTTTTATAAACTGCAAGCTTCACAATTAGGTGTTGCGAGGGCAACACGATCCATTAGAACTCAAGTCCACCTTCACGAGCGGCATCGGCAACAGCCTTAATGCGTCCGTGATAGAGATAACCATTACGATCGAAAACAACAGATTTAATGTTTTTTTCCAAAGCAATGCGAGCTACTTCCTTGCCTACTTGTTCAGCACCTTGTTTATTACATTTCACTTTTTCGCCGGCTTTTGAAAGGCTGAGGCTAGAAGTTTGTGCTAAAGTGGTACCGTTAAGGTCATCCACGATTTGGGCATATATATGCAAATTTGAGCGAAAGACCACGAGACGTGGACGTTCGGTTGTGCCGGAAAGTCGCTTACGAATACGGATTTTACGCTTCTTGCGAACTTCATTCTTAGAAAGCATCATAATTTATACCCCTTATTTGCCTTTACCGGATTTACCAGCTTTGCGGCGAATAATTTCACCTTCGTACTTAATACCTTTACCTTTATAAGGCTCAGGCTTACGAAGACGACGAATTCTGGCACACATTTCACCTACGAGCTCTTTATCGATACCTGAAATGGTAAGTTTGTTACCTTCAGATTTAGCTTCGATACCTTTAGGGAGCTCTATGATGACAGGATGTGAAAAACCAAGAGCGAGTTCTAAAATGTTACCTTTTACAGCAACTTTATAACCTACACCGATAACTTCCATGGTTTTAGAAAAACCTTTGCTCACACCTTCAACGCAGTTAGCAAGAAGGGTACGGCGAAGACCGTGTTGAGCGGCAGTTGTACGGCACTCGTTATCTTTACGAGTAATGGTTACGCTTTCTGCAGTCACTTCATAATCCAAAAGATCACAAAGTGGGGTTTGCATAGAACCTTTTGGGCCTTTCACTTCCACTATATCTTGACCCAATTTAACTTCAACCCCTTTGGGCAAAGTAACGGGCAATTTTCCTATTCTAGACATTGTATTTCCACCTTCGCAAAAATATGTTGGCTTACCAAACTTCGCAGAGAAGTTCTCCACCGGAGTTACGATCAACAGCGGTCATTCCATCAAGTACACCTTTAGAGGTGGACAAAATACAAATACCAAGTCCGTTTTGAACGCGGGGGATGTGGTTAGCGTTTACATAAATGCGACGACCAGGTTTACTGATGCGGCGCAATCCATTGATTGCAGGGCGGCCTTTAACATATTTAAGCACGATGGTGATATTGCGTTCTTCGACACGCACATCTTCCACATAGCCTTCCTGCTTGAGGATGCTGGCTAAAGCTTCCTTCATCTTCGAGCGCGGCACATTTACTTCCTTGTGAAGGGCCATATGTGCGTTGCGGATACGCGTAAGCATATCGGCAATGGGATCGGTCATGGGACTAACTCCTAATTAAAATTGAGCTGTTACCAGCTGGATTTGCGAACACCAGGTAATTCACCGGCAAGTGCCATTTTACGGAAACAGATACGGCAAAGGCCGAAATGGCGCATGTAACTACGAGGGCGACCGCAAATGGGACAACGATTATAGCCACGGCTAGAAAACTTAGGCTTACGTGCGGCTTTAACTTCTAAAGAAGTACGAGACATTCTTTATCTCCTTACTTACGGAAAGGCATACCGAGTTGATCTAACAACATCTTGCCTTCCTTGTCCGTAGTTGCGGTTGTAACAATAGTAATGTTTAATCCCTTGTTGTTCTCTATTCTGTCAGATTCCATTTCAGGGAAAATCATATGCTCTTTGATGCCAAGGGTAAAGTTACCGCGACCGTCGAAACCACGATCGGGGATACCGCGAAAGTCACGTACGCGTGGCAATGCAAAGTTTATAAGTTTGTCCAAAAAGTCCCACATGCGAGCGCCGCGAAGAGTTACACGTACGCCGATAGGCATACCTTCGCGAAGCTTAAAAGCCGCAATGGATTTTTTGGCACGGGTCACGACTGCTTTCTGTCCAGCAATAGCAGAAAGTTCAGCTACAGCTTCTTCCATCAGCTTGTTGTTCTGACTAGCAGAACCAAGACCGATATTGAGAGAAACTTTTTCAATTCCAGGAACCTGCATAGAAGATTTGTAAGCAAATTCTTTATGCAATACCGGAACCACATTATCTCGGTATATCGTTTCCAGACGGGTCATCGTCGCACCTTCTACATATTTACGTTACACTTCTTGCAGAAGCGAACTTTTTTATTGGCATCATCGTGTTTATAGCCAACACGTGTGGGAGTATTGCAAGAAGGGCAAACTACCATTATGTTGGAAACTGCGATGGGCATTTCTTTTTCTACAATACCGCCGGGTTCACGTTTATACGGATTAGGTTTCACGTGACGTTTAGCAGTGTTGATCTTTTCCACCAAAACACGGTCAGACTTCTTAAGGATCTTTAAAACCTTACCGATTTTACCTTGATCCTTACCAGTGATTACCATCACTTTGTCGTCTTTACGAATACGAAATTGTTTCATTTTCTAGATGCTCCTACAATACTTCAGGTGCAAGGGAAACAATTTTCATGAAGCTCATGGCACGAAGTTCACGAGCAACAGGCCCGAAAATACGTGTTCCCACAGGTTCACCTTGCTTTGAAAGAAGCACGGCAGCGTTAGTATCAAACTTGATATAGGAACCGTCCGTACGACGAACTTCTTTGGCTGTACGTACAATAACGGCTTGCATAACATCGCCTTTTTTCACTTTAGCGTGAGGCATTGCGTCCTTTACAGATACCACGATAATGTCGCCAACAGATGCGTAACGACGATGGGATCCGCCAAGTACCTTGATACAAGCCACTTCCTTCGCACCGGAGTTATCCGCTACTTGGAGACGAGATTCTACTTGAATCATGGCTCATTCCTTTTTATTTAGTCTAAACAAATTTTCCTAACGCATACTATGTCATTTCTTTAGAAAAGAAAAGCAAAATATGCGTTTGGAAAAAAATTTGTTGGCTAGATAGCTTTTTCAAGCACTGACACTAAGTGCCAACGCTTGTTTCGACTCATAGGACGAAACTCAATAATTTTCACTTTATCGCCGATAGCACCTTCGTTCATGGGGTCATGTGCAGTGCATTTTTTACGACGACGCACATATTTTCCGAGACGAGGATGTTTGATCAACGTTTCAACGCGTACAACAATGGTCTTGTCGCTTTTATCGCTGATAACGGTACCGACGAGCGTTCTGCCCTTGCGCTTTTCGACTGCGCTCATCATAGACGCTCCTATGCCTTATGCCCTTTTTCAACCAAAGCGGTCAAAATGCGGGCGATATCTTTTTTAGTGGCAGGAATGGAAGCGGTTTTTTCCAACTGTGCAGTTGCATGTTGGAAGCGGAGATTGAAGAGGTCTTGACGAAGAGATGTCAATTTCTCGTTCAACTCTTTCTCGCTCATTCCACGAAGATCATTCATTTTCAACATTAGCATGCCCCCTCTCTCGTAACAATAACGGTTTTCACAGGAAGCTTATGGGAAGCTCTGATCAAAGCCACTCTTGCTAGTTCGAGGTCAACACCCTTGATTTCATAAAGGATACGGCCGGGTTTCACAGGAGCACACCAGCCCACAGGAGAACCTTTACCTTTACCTTGACGAACTTCAAGAGGTTTAGCTGTTACAGGATGATCGGGGAACACACGAATCCAAACTTTACCGCCACGGCGAATATGACGCATCATAGCGATACGAGCCGCTTCGATTTGTTGACTGGAAAGTTTACCGTGTTCAACGGCTTTTAGTCCAATGTCACCAAATGCAATGGAAGCGCCACGAAGGGCTGGACCGCGTAAACGACCCTTTTGCCATTTACGGAATTTAACTCTTTTAGGTGCAAGCATTATTGTTCCACCTCTTTGTCTAGGAGTTCACCTTTGTAAATCCAAGCCTTGATACCGATGATACCATAGGTTGTGCTTGCTTCGGCAAATCCATAGTCAATGTCTGCACGCAATGTTTGAAGAGGCACTCGACCATCACGATACCATTCGGAACGTGCGATTTCTGCGCCGGCCAAACGACCGCCTGCTGTTACTTTAATACCTTCAGCTCCGAACTTGCGTGCCATAGTGAGCGTACGCTTCATAGCACGACGAAAAGCCACACGGCGTTCGAGCTGAGCTGCAATACCTTCAGCCACTAACTGCGCGTCAATTTCAGGACGGCGAATTTCATTTACTTCTAGTGCGAATTCACGACTGAATTTTTTCTTGAGATCGGCACGCAATTTTTCAATTTCAGCACCTTTACGACCGATAATAATACCGGGGCGGGCGGTGAAAAGAATAATACGAATTCTATCGCCAAAGCGTTCGATTTCAATTTTGGAGATACCCGCAGCATAAAGAAGCTTCTTCAAGTATTTACGGATCTTGTGATCTTCAAATACGAAGGATGCGTAATCTTTTTTGCTGTACCAGCGGGACATCCAATTTTTATTATATCCGAGTCGGAAGCCGTAAGGATGTACTTTTTGACCCATAGCCTTACTCCTGTCCTTCCGCGAGAATTACGGTGATGTGGCTTGTGCGCTTACGAATGTGCATTGCACGCCCTTGTGAACGTGGCATAAAACGCTTCCAAGTGGGACCTTCGTTGACAACTACGTCTTTGACGTACATGGAGTCAACATCGATGCCCGGAAATTGGGCGGCATTAGCCAACGCAGAACGAACCACAGCATAAATGGTGCCGGCTGGTTTATTAGGCGTGAACTTAAGCAAATTCAACGCATCTTCAACTGGCATACCTTTCACATTTTGAGCTACTAGGCGAGCCTTACGAGGAGATACTCGTTGATACTTAGCAATTGCTTTCGATTCCATGAACGTTACCCGCTACTTTTTAGCTTTGGTCTTTTTGTCTGCGGCATGGCCATAGTAGGTACGAGTTGGTGAGAACTCACCAAGTTTGTGTCCAACCATGTTTTCCGTTACAAAGACCGGGATGAATTTTTTACCGTTATGAACGGCAAACGTAAGGCCAACCATTTCTGGAAGAATCATAGAACGACGTGACCAAGTTTTTACAACTTTACGGTCACCGCTTTCAAGCGCTGCGTCTACTTTCTTCTGGAGGTGACCATCCACAAAAGGCCCTTTTTTTAGTGATCTAGGCATAATGATCGGCTCCTCTTACTTCTGACCGCGACGTTTTACAATGAGACGGCTTGAAGGCTTCTTAGGATCACGAGTCTTGTAACCCTTGGTTGGAATACCCCAAGGAGTTACAGGATGACGACCACCTGAAGAACGACCCTCACCACCACCTAATGGGTGGTCAACCGGGTTCATGGCAACACCACGTACCTTAGGACGACGGGACAACCAACGGTTACGTCCGGCCTTACCAAGGCTGATATTTTCATGCTGCACATTGCCGACCTGACCGATTGTAGCGATACAGGATGCTAATACTTTACGTACTTCGCCTGAAGGAAGACGCAAGGTTGCGTATTTGCCTTCTTTAGCAACTAATTGAGCATAAGTTCCGGCAGCACGGCACATTTGACCGCCACGACCGGGGTTGAGTTCGATATTATGTAGATTTGTACCTACAGGAATACGAGCCATTTGAAGTGCATTACCTGGTTTGATGTCAGCTTTTTCGCCAGCAATGATAGCATCGCCTTGCTTTAGGCCAACAGGAGCCAAGATGTAACGTTTTTCACCGTCAGCGTAGTGCAAAAGAGCAATACGTGCGGTACGGTTGGGATCGTATTCAATATGGGCAACCACTGCAGGGATGTCCATTTTATTACGTTTGAAGTCAATAATACGGTACAAACGCTTATGACCACCGCCACGACGACGGCTGGTGATGCGACCATTATTATTGCGACCACTTTTTTTGGTAAGACCTTCGGTGAGCGACTTTTCCGGGGTAGATCTGGTGATTTCAGCGAAATCAGATACAGTCTGGAAACGACGGCCGGCCGAAGTAGGTTTTAACTTACGAACTGCCATTGTTTATACTCCCTCGAAGAATTCGATTTTGTCACCGGCTGCCAAAGTTACGTATGCCTTGCGATAGCCGGCAATACGGCCTTTAACACGGCCTTGACGTACACGTGGACGAGGTTTCACGGTAATAACATTTACTTTTACGACCTTAACCTTGAAAGCTTCTTCAACAGCTTTGCCGATTTCGATCTTATTGGCCTTAGGGTCAACGTAGAAAGCTACTTGCTCGGCGGTTTCGCGGAGCATGGTTGCTTTTTCAGTTACCACAGGGCGCAGAAGAATTTTGGTATAATCCATTTTCATTCCTCATCAAGGCTACTTAAGCCGTGCTTCAAGGTGAGGCAAGCTTCCTTCGAGAAGAACAACTTGCTTGTGGTTGAGCACTTCATACACGTTAACCTTGTCTGGTGTTACCACAGTGATGCCGGGGATATTACGAGCGGAAAGCATTACCGCCATATCCTTCGCTACATCGTCACCTGGGCAAACTACAAGCGCTTTTGATAGACCGAGAGCACCTGCAACCTTCACAAAATTCTTTGTTTTAGCTTCAGCCAAATCAATAGAATTTACAACCATGACATCATTGTCCGCTACACGAGAAGACAAAGCCATGCGAAGGGCCAAAGTGCGAACCTTCTTATTTACTTTAAAACTATAATCACGAGGTTGTGGTCCAAAAATGATGGCACCGCCGCGCATAATAGGTGAGCGATTGCTACCTTGGCGAGCGTTACCGGTACCTTTTTGTTTAAAAGGCTTTCTACCACCACCTGATACATAGGCACGAGTTTTAACTTGGTGCGTTCCAGCGCGTAAACCGGCACGGTAAGCACGTACAACCAAGTTAAGAATCTCAGGCCGTACCTCTACTTCAAACAATTCAGGAGCTAAGGTTACTTCACCTTTTTCCGCTTTGTTTTGATCGTAAACTTTTAACGTAGCCATTTATATTCTTCTCCTGCCTACTGCTTACGCACAAACACAAGGCCGTTTTTAGGGCCGGGTACAGAACCGATTACGAGGATTACTCCATCTTCGGGACGTACATCAAAAATAGAAAGACCGAGTTGAGTTACTTTTTCAGCACCCCAATGTCCTGCCATTTTTTTACCCTTGAAAACGTGGCCGGGGAAAGTGTTGTTACCGATAGAACCTGCATTACGGTGAACTTTTTCGTTACCGTGACCATCTTTAATACCTGCAAAGTTCCAACGGCGCATTACACCTTGGTAACCCTTACCAACGCTTGTGCCAGTTACTTTAATTTTATCTCCGGCTTCAAACATCTCTACTGTAAGCTCATCGCCTACGTTTTGGGTAGCGGGACCTTCTAAACGAAGTTCACGCACTACGCGGTAGAGGTTTGTACCGGCTTTGGCAAAATGCCCTTGCATGGCCTTAGACACATGCTTTTCCTTAGCAACATCAAAGCCGATTTGTAAAGCATTGTAGCCGTCGTTTTCTACCGTTTTAACTTGTGTTACAGGGCAAGGTCCAACCTTGATTACTGTTACACTGACGGAAGAACCGTCACCGGCAAATATACGGGTCATGCCCAACTTGCGTCCTAATATTCCCATTTTCTCAGACATAACGCCCCTCACTAGAGCTTAATTTCAACATCCACGCCTGCAGGCAAGGAGAGCTTGCCGAGTGCGTCCACGGTCTGTTGCGTGGGGTCGAGGATATCCATAAGGCGTTTGTGAACCCTCATCTCGAACTGTTCGCGAGATTTTTTATCAACGTGAACAGAACGGTTAACCGTGTACTTATGTATATTGGTAGGCAAAGGAATTGGTCCTGCTACCCCAGCGCCTGTGTTACGCGCTGTATCCACGATTTCCGCCACAGCTTTGTCCAAGATGCGATAATCGTAAGCCTTAAGCTTAATACGGATACGATCACTGCCAACTGTCGTCATTGCGAATCTCCATCTTAGGCTATTCGCTCCGAAAGATACTGATATTTCTCCCGGAGTATTCACCGCTTGCGCGGCCGGTCAAATTATTGACCTTCCAAAGAAACTAAATCTACTCAGGTTTGATTTAATCCCTCAATTCCATACACCTTTTACGGCTATCAGACATCAGCAAAAACCCTAGTGCTTTCACACTCGGTTCTTCATATATTTTTTGTTCGGAAATAAAAATTCGACAAGAACTGCAATACCCGAAGCCTTAATAAAAATATACGAAGGTTACCGACCCGGGTTTGCCAGCCTGTCTGAAGACGAAATATTTTTCGTAGTAGATAGGTGGTCCCACAGGGATCACTCATGCACAAACTAAACGTTTGCTTGATAACCTTACAGCCCAAATTCTTATGGACTGGAACGGTGACAATACCGGCATGGTGACGCCTGTAAATTGTCAACGCTTTTAGTCAAACTAAAAGCACATGCGGACAAGCTCAACTTGTCCCACCTCTCGGCATTGCGCCTCAAGGTCCACTCCCGATAAGATTTATCTGAAGTGAAGAAATAAATACCCCTAATATTTAGTTTCGTCAAGCTTTTTTTAACATTTTTTAAAAATAAATTAAAAATTTAGCCTTTAATTTTAATGTTTTAAATTTAATCTTATTTGGAGTCGCATTTAACCTTTTCTTCTTTAATATTTAAGATTATATTATAAAAAAGCAATCCTTTAACCTTATATATATTATGCTACTTTATATACACGTCCCTTTTTGTAGGCACAAGTGCCATTATTGCGGTTTTTATTCCGAAGCTCTCGGACTAAAATGTCAAACTCCTGAGAGTCACGCTCTTATGGGCTCCGGCACTCCCCTTATATCCTCCTCTGTCTTTGAACAAAAAAAGGAAGAGGAGAACCCTTATCTTGCGCAAATTGATAATTTCTTCAAAGCTTCTGCCGAAATGAGTAATGAAAACTTCGCTCAAAAGCTAGCAGATAAAAAAGAAGCCGATGAGCTGGCCTCTTTTCTCAAGCAAAATACCGAACCTTATAACCCGGTTCAGTCTTTGGCAGATGTTCTCAAGGCAAAAAAAAGCGATACAAAACCAAACTCTCCCTCAGGTCCAACTTTAGCGGATGCCTTTCTCTCTCCCAAACAAGCAGGACACGCAAGGCAAAGCCTTGGAATAAAAGAAGTGCCTCGAGTACAAGAGCAACATTCCACCGCTCCCGCAAAGACTAGTGATAAAGACACCTACGAACAAATTAAACGACTATCCCAGTTTTTAGGCGGAACTCTTGATTATACCGATCAGCTTGCCCAGCATCAAGAAACTCGGCTTTCCTTTGCATCTGCGGGAATGCACAAAAAGCAAAGTAATCATAAAACTAGCAAAGCCCTTCCTAAAAAATTTCATGAAAGTCATAATGCCGACGAGCATAAACTTTATCAAGTTTGGTTAAAATCTCTGCTTGCCGAAATAAAAATTTTATCGGAAATTTATAAAAATATCCCCATCACATCCATCTTTTTTGGAGGAGGTACACCCTCTCTAATTCCTGTTCAAGATATGGATTTAATCCTACGCACTCTTTTTAAACATTTTTCCGTGCAAGCTTCCGCAGAAATTTCCATGGAAGCCAATCCCGAAAGTATTAATAAAAATAAAGCTATGGCCTATAGCGCCATGGGCTTTAATCGAATTTCTCTGGGAGTTCAGTCCTTACAAGACAGCAATCTAAAGCTTCTTGGAAGAGTGCACAGTGCAAAACAAGCTATCACCGCCTTTAAAACTCTCAGGCAAGCAAAATTTCATAACATCAACCTTGATTTTATGTGGGCGCTACCCGATCAAAAAAATATTTTTTGGAAACAAGACATGCGCGCCGCCCTTGACCTAGACCCTGAACATATGTCTTGCTATGGACTCAGCATAGAAGAGGATTCTTACTTTGAAAAACTCGAAGCCGAAGGAAAGCTTAATCTCCCTCTTGAGCAAGAACAAGCCCTGATGTACCGTACCACCTGCGATATGCTCAGAACAGGCGGTTTTTTACAATACGAAATTTCAAACTTTTCAAAAGTAGGCTATCAATGCAAGCACAATCTTGCCTATTGGGAAGGTGAAGATTATCTCGGGCTTGGCCCCTCTGCCACCTCAACCGTCAACATAGTTCGCCGAAATCACGCCCAAGATATTATCGAGTGGGCAAAAGACATTCAAAATCCTAACTTTCCCCAGTTTGTTAAAGTACCCTCCCCCACCCAAGGTTCACACTATTTCCAAACCGAAATACTAAGCCACAAAGAAATCTTACAAGAATTTATTATGCTTCGCCTACGCACCACCAAAGGCATCAATCTTAATGAATACCAAGAACTCTTCGGACACTCCTTTGTAAAAAAGAACTTGCAACTTATTCAAGCCCTCAGCAAACATCAACTCGTAAAAGTCAGCAAAGACTACATAGCCCTCAGCCCCAACGGTATGCTCGTTTCAAACAGCATTATTGAAAGATTTTTTTAAGGGGAGGGGATAAGTTGGGAGAGGATTTTTTTGAGGGGGGAAACCCTATTTTTGAGCCAAAAATAAGGTTTCCCCCCTCAAACTTCCCCCTTCCTGAAAAAGTAATCGATTTCTTTAACTATATTTTTTGAACAACTGTATCTGACAAACGCTTTATTAATGATGTCAACAAACACATAATATTTTACCTAAAACCTACACCCATTAAAGTTTTTTGGGGAAAGGGGGAGGGTGTGGGACGGGGAAAACTCCATTTTTTCAAAAAATGGGTTTTCCCCCTCCCACATAAATAAACATAAACAAAATAAAAAATAATATGAAACAAACAATAGGAAGGTTGGCACCGAGCCCGACGGGGCGATTGCATTTAGGAAATGCATGGTCTTTTTTGTTAGCGTGGCTAGCGTGTCGCTTAGAAGACGGAAATATATATTTAAGGATAGAGGATATTGACCCACAACGTTCCAAAGAAGAATTTATTCAAGGGATTGTTGAGGATTTATTGTGGCTTGGTATTGATTGGAATAATGATATCGTACGACAAAGTGAACGGCATAGCCTTTATGAAAAGGAATTGTCTACCCTTGGAGGATTGGTTTATCCTTGCTTTTGCACTCGTAAAGAATTGCGCCTTTTGGCAGGAGCTCCGCAAGAAATTCGAGAAAGTGAATTTTCTGAAA
>CAYJHY010000006.1:0-28952 GCA_964369875.1 uncultured Mailhella sp. | reverse complement strand
ACCCTATTTTTTTCAAAAAATAGGTTCTCCCTCCCCCAACAAAAAATAAACAATAAAAAACTCAAACACTACCCTTCTTGCACAGAGAAAAGATATTTATTTTTGCCTTTGCGTTTAGCTTCATAGAGGATACTGTCGGCTTCAATCATAAGTTCTTCGTAGGAGCGGTCATTTTCGCTAATCATAACAATACCGGCACTGACACTGACGCGTCCAAGGTCTACCCCGCCTAAAACAATATCTTTAATGTTTGTAAAAACTTTGTCAAAGGATGCGCACACATTTTCTTTACTTTGAATATCACTGAGGAGGAGTACAAATTCATCACCGCCGAGTCTTCCCAAAACACTACCCGGTTGTATTCCAAGTTTCACTGCAGAAACAAAGGACTGTAGGTATAAGTCACCTGTGTTGTGACCATAGGTATCGTTAATATATTTAAAATTATCGATATCTAAGATGGAGAGCGCGTGTACCTCGCCTTTTTGGCTTTTGCTTGCGATGATACTACTAATTTTTTCAATGGCGGTGGCTCTGCTGTAGGTGCCGGTGAGGGAATCTTTTTCAATACTTAGTTGTAAACTGTTACTGAGGGATTGGCTGGATTCCAAAGTTTCCAAAATAATATTTCTATGTTTTTTGAAAATGTTTGCGGCAAAACTAAAATAAAAAATAAAGAGTGCGGCAATAACACCAATAAAAGCAAACGTACTTCGATTACTCACTTCAAACATTTCCCTGCTGATTTGGGAAAGAACGATACTTACTACACACCAGTTAGTGTCGGGAACTCTCACCATAACGGCTGAGCGCTCTTCGCCTTTTAATTTGTAATTGAGAAGAACTGTTTTTCCATTTTCCATATCTTTTCTGACGGATTCAGATGTATGACCATTAAAAATATCAAGAGAACCGATGAAGTCGTACATATCGCCGTTTGTAAAGGCATTTTCATTTCTTCCGCTCAAGTAAACTGGTTCACCGTCTACTTGGCTGATATGATAAAAAGCTTCTCCGCCAAAACTTTTAAGTTTCAGAAGTTTTGAAATGTCGTCAACCTTATATGTTCCGTAAATTTCACCACTTTTAAGACCATTAATATAAAAATTTGCTGCAAAAACAAGAATTTTATTGCCTTTGCTATCCTCTGCAATAGGTAACTTAGCAACTGTTTCGTTTCTGTTATGGCCATAAATTGTATCGATATCAATATCTAAAACTTGTCCTTCCCCATCGATTGCAGGTCCACCCAGATAAGAAATATAGGTGGCGTCAAATTTCGTTGCGTCGTCAAGTAGAAGTAATTCATTCAGTAAAGCTACATTGAAAGGTGTCGTAGCGCTTTCTGTTTTAATCAGCATCTCTGCATATTCAGAAACCGCACAAGCCATGATGTTTAATGAAATTTTTGATTCTTCGGCAAAGAGGGAGATTTTATCAGATAAGCCGGTGGCGATTTCCACTAAAAACGCATCGTTTATTTTTTTAAATTCTGATTTATTGTAATCAACAAAAAAGATAACAGAAATGACTGAAAGTAGCGCAACCAGCATTCCACCCAGTTGTAAAAATAGGCTTTCGCTTTTTGTTTGAATTTGCTTATTGGAAATACTTGTAATAGAATCATTCTCTTCTGCTTGGCTTTCTTCTTTTGCCATATTTTCGGCAGAAACAACTTTGAGTTCTGAATAAGGCATGGGTTTTGAGAAGAAATATCCTTGTGAGTAATGAACACCGCTTTGGATGAGGAGTTTTTGAGTTGAGGCAGTTTCAACAAATTCGGCAATAAGTTTTACGCGCATTTTTTCGCCCATAAAAGCGATGCTATTAAGAATGTGACTATAGTTAAAGTCCGTTCCCAGTAGCTTTGTCAACGAACCGTTAATCTTTAAATAGTCTACATCTAAATTACCAAATTCAATAAAATTTGAGTATCCGGCACCGAAATCATCGACGGCAAATTTACATCCATATTGTCTTACTTTATGGATAAAAGCTCTAAGTGTTGCAAGATCGTCGAAAGCTTCTGTTTCCAAAAGCTCAAATACAAAATTATCAGGATTTTTGGCGTCTTGTAGCAATTCAAATATAGTGTCTCTAAATTTTTCAGACAATACATCATACGCAGAGATATTAAGGGTTATGATTTCGTGTCTATCCTTAAATAGTTCAAAAACTTTAGTCACCATACCGAGGCTGAGTGAGAGGTATAAATTGTATTTTTTTGCTATCTCCATAAAATCATTAGGAAAGAGCATCCTTCCGTCAGGATGTTGCAGGCGCATTAAGGCTTCATACATATGGAAGCGGTTTTTCTTATTGTCATAAATTCCTTGAAAATAAGGAACAATAGAATTTTTTTCTATAATTTCATGGAGTGCCGCTACCATTTGGAATTCTTCATTCAAAATCGTAGAATCGGAGGTTTCCTTATCGCAATGATAAAAACGTTTTTGATCTTTACTTAGAGTATTTGATTGAGAGCAATCGAGTAATTGTTGAATAATCAAACCTTTAAGGGTGAAGGTGAAGTTATTGAAAAAAACTAATTTGCTGTCGGTGAAGTTTCTGCGCCCACAATGGGTATATATTTCTCTTACGACTTCGGTAAAAATAGTATCGCTTACTTTTTCTTGTACAGTAAAAAAGAAACAGGAATCATCATATCGATAGAAATCAAATCTATATTGTGGATATGTTTTTTCGACAAAGTTTATGATATGCTTTCTGTTTTCCCTTGTAAAAGCCAATAAATCATCTTCAGTGAGCAGGGTTTGGAATTCCGGAAAATTTTCAATAGAAACGAGACAGATTTGCTGTTTTTTATTAACTCGTTGTCTTTTCATAAATTGTGGAATAGTTTGAAAACCATCTTCATTATTGCTATAAAAACGAGCTTTTATTTCTTCTTCTTTTTCTATAAGAGATGTAAAAATATCTGACTTAAGATTTTCACCTATATTTTTTAAGGTATGAATAAAATCGCTGTTGGCCTCAAGCAGAGAATCCATAGAATCAAAAACAGAGAGATCGGGTTCAATTGTTTCTGCTTTTTCTGCAAGGGTAAAGAATATTACAGAACCATTATGTAGCTGAACATGGTTAGTTACAGTACCGATTTCTCCAAGCATAAATACGCCACATATTTTATTTTTTTTAAAAGCGCCTATTTCCCATTTCGCGATATTGTTTGATAAAACATTTCTAAAAAGGCAAGTATAACAAAAAATCATTTCTGCTGAAATTTTTTGTAAAGATTGACATGTTTCTTGAAGTTCTTCCGCACTTTTTATGGGGCTGATATAACCCATCCGAAACTTTTGACCACTATTAATATTTGTAAAATAGGAGCGTATGGAATGTGTTTCTTTCTCATAGCGAATAAAGCAGGTTGAAGCGCTATATCCATCAAAAACCAGTGGAAAACGTAATAAAATATCTAGAGGTACAGTGGTTTTCCAGTCCTTATTTTCATAAAATTTTTCTAAGCCTAATTTGTCACAAAACCATTCAACTGCAGGCACGTCATTAATTTCATCGATATATTCATCGTGTGCTTTTGTAATGGTAAAGGCTTCACTTATGGGGGGGTGCCCGACAATACTGTCAGAATAGGAAAGAACGTGATCATTGCTGATGTAACTTACAAGATAGCAATTTCTATATATTTTTTTATCATCAAAAATAAAAGAATCAATTTCCCCGTCAGGCAACATATTCCCTACAACACCGCCGACAAAATACGTGTCAGGTAGCATTTTAGTAAGAAAATTACTGACGTCTATAAGGTCGTTACGAGTTAAATCAAAATTCAAAAGCGCAAAACTTGTGGGAAAGTTTTCAGAATGCTGAGCAATGGAAGTTGCAACTTCTAATGACGACAGATCTTTAGTTGAACCTACAACGGATAAAACTTTACCATATTCAAATTCACGAATAGAAACGAGAGTTTCTTTTTCAAAAATATCACCGTTATAAATAACACCCGAAACAGGATAGCCGTGTACTTGGGCATGAGGCAAAAGTTCTTTGATAAGTTTGGCTAACTCTAAACATTCTGTTTCAGTCAAAGATCCTGTATGAATAGTCACAATACATTGATTCTCGTGATTTAAATCCTTCTCTCGCAACCATGCGGTAAACTGATTCATATTCGTCAATAGCGTATTATAAACTTTCATTACGACCCCTCATATATACGTGAACCATTGTGCAATATATTATGCAAGTCAAAATCATAGTATAATTAACAGTCAAACAAAAAAACAAGGAATTCCTAACGAAATATAAAGCTATTTATACGCGAAAACCACACCCTGTATTCTAAGAAAAAACGTTCTTGACTTCAAATTATTCTTTTGAATCCAAATTACATTATAATTAACATATTGTGAGTAACATAGTTTTACAAAATTTGCAATAAAAGATTTTTAGTTAACATATACGTAAGTAAGGTATTGTTTAATATAAGGTTAGTCTTTATGCATGCATTTACTGTGTTTTATATTACTTGCAAAGTGCGAATATTTAAGAAGAAAACCCCATTTTTTATGTCAAAAAATGGGGTTTTCACAGAAAATATTAATTACCAACCACCGGAGCTGCCACCGCCGGAGCCACCACCTGAACTACCACCGCCGGAGCCTCCTCCACCGCCACTTGAGGAGCCGGACCCCGAGGAAGAACTTAGGCTTGATTCATAGCCTTTTATACTTGCACTGACTGTGCTTGCTGTGGCTGTAGCTATGGCAAAAGCCACTCCATAGCGATGTCTGTCGCGATATTCGCTATGAGAATTTGAGATCGTCGTCCAACTTGGTTCGTACATTGTTTCTTCAAGATATTTTTCAAAATATTTTTCCCATTCTTCGGCACAATCAAGAGCCACGGCATAGGGTAAAATGCTTTCATAGGTTGCCACGTCCATTTGCGGAGCGTTGACGAGCTTTAGTCTGTCTTGTACGGCCATGCAAATATACTGCCTGAGCCCGAGAACATCCGCTTCGATTTCAACCCCTTCTTTTGATAAATGTGAGCTATGGCGCCATAAAAAATATGAAGGAATTGCCAGTAAAACAACATCATAAGCAAGAATTAAATCTCCGGAATAAACGCTATAACCTACAAAACTAAGTATACCCAGTAAACCAACAAATAATCCGACAAAACCCAAAAACAAAGTAAATGGTAAAATGCATAAAAAAGCCAATAGCACCATCGCGGAATGAGAAATAAAATACAGGGCTACCTGAGAAAGAATAATGGGTATCAAGTACCAATAAAAATGGGAAGAGGAATACTTAAAATATTCTTTTCTCATAGCAGAATAAATATCGGCCATTTTTTTATCTTTTTTGTCTATAACGTAGCTGTCTTCTGCACAATATTTTTGCGTTAAACTGCTTGCTTTTTCATAAATCCATGAATTCATGCCTTTATTGGAAGGGTTTGTTTTTGTAAGGCATAGTTGTTTTTCACTATCTTCCGACAATTTCAAAAAGTTATGTACCGCAAGCCAAAGAATATCTGCCGTCAGCATAAGATGTGACACTTCTCTTTTGTAAATAGATCCTGCTAAAGAAGGAGTAAGGCCTTCAGTCGGCTTAAAAAGAGGAATGATAATTTTTTTATACTTACTCCTATAAAAGTAATTTACGATGTAACAATAAAGCAACACCAGTATAGGCACAGGGTAAACCAAATATGGCCTTGCACTAAAATATTCGTAATAGTTGAAGGTATGTCCAAAAGCGCCCTTCTCCATGGCGATGGTTATGGTAAAATCATCTTCGGAGTGTAAAAGTTCATCCGTTTGGAATACGAGTTTTTTTGAGTTTCCTGTGTTTGCATTTTGCGCGTCAATTTCTGCTTGTGTTGTTTGCACTTCATTTACATTTTTAAGACTTACAGAAGAAGCACTGGCTTCAACCAATTGAACTTTAGACGGAAGATTTATTTCGACCTCAAGATTCTCTGTATAAAATCCGCTAAGAGGCGTAATGGAAAATTCCAAACTGTCAAAATTTTCTTTATCGTACAAATGTCCGTCCGCTTTATAGATTAGTTCATAATTATGCCAACCTGCAAACACATCATCGGCATCCTCAAATCTAACTTCATAGCTATCTGTAAAGCCATAGGTTGTAAATTTTAAGGGAACTCCGTCACGAGTAACAGAAACGACGTCATAACTAAGCATACGAGTCGCCTCTTCACCGTCAAGCGAAATTATTTTTAGGAGCGGTAAATAAACACGATAACTTTGAGCATAGGTTTCTTTATGCTTTTGAACTTTAAATCGTTGTGTTACAAGTAGCGTTCCATCTTCATTGACGTTGATATGATTATGTTGTTCCAGCACATAATCTTGTCCTTTCATAAAAGATTTTTTGGGGGCTTTATAGGCTTGGGGTACGGTGTTGGGCTTTAGCTTGAGAAAGAAAACAACTCGCTCGTTTTCTCCAAGGGGGCTGTCGATTTTAAAGTGACTTTTACCTGATAAAACAATGCCCGCATTGGGATTATATCTCCATGAACGAACACCTTGACCATAACTCACTTGTTCTTGCGGAACATGAAACTTAATATCTAATTTTTCAACTAAAAAACTATTTTGATAATTAAAAGGTGTGAAGTGAATGGTTTGAGCATCATTATAATTACGCATATGCCCTTTTGTGAGATATTCTATTTCAAACAGATAATCTCCGCTTTCAAGAATTTCTTTTGAAGGAATATATTGGAGGTTTTCCCTCTTATCATAATAAAGACCATTTACTTCATGCTTTAGCGGTTCACTTCTAAAATTATCTTTATATTTTTGCGGTGCTTCGAGAAGTTTTACCGATACTATCTCGTTGGTGTACTGCTGATACAGCTCTTTTTCTAAATAGCGTTCAAAAAATCGTGCTGATTTGCTCCCATCGGGGATATCACTTGCAACATAATGAAAAAGAATTTTCTCTTTTACACGCAATGTTGCGCCTTCTTCCATATAAACATCAGCTTTATATTCTTTTATTCTGCTTTTATTTTCGTCAACGGTTAAGGTGTGGCTTGGATTGTGCACCAAACCTTTTTCCCAAGCCATAAATAAAGTCAAGCCTTCGTCTCTTTGAAGTGAATTTTTCAAATCAATGCCAAAGCGTGTGCCTATTGGCAAACTTTCTATTTCTTTATAGTTATGCGTGTTTTCACCCAATTTACCTGTGTGTACTTCTGTCATAAGAGGGGAACTATCATTGGGAAGTTCCACAGTGACACGTGCAGAATAAATCGGCAAATCTTTTATGTGATCGAGTACGTTATAGTAAATATTGTCATACTCTTCACCAAGGAGCACATGCCCTTTGGTTCGGTAGCGTATTTCATATTCATGTATGCCATGCTCCAAAAGAACATCTTGCTCACCTGTTCGTAAATTTACTGCATCAGCAAAAAGAGTACCTCCCGTTTTTAGATACGGGCTGTCTTTCCCGTTGTGTTTAACTGAAAGAAGTTCAAAAGAATAGGCTCCGATGCCTTCTGAATTAAGAACATCTTTAAAGTAACTACGGGTAATTCCACGCTTGAAAACACGGCCAAGAGCCATTATACGGATTTTTTCGGTAACTTGGAGGCTTGCGTCTTCTTCAACTTTAATATGAATATCAAAATCCAAAAAAGCTTCTTGTTGGAGATTTGTATAGTTTTTACGGTGTGTTTTCCCTGTTTTTTCTATCGGTTGAGGATTTCCAGAATCACTCTTTTGAGTGCTGGTAACTTCAGCCAAATAACCTTGAGTTAGAGCAGTTTCCTGAGCATAAATCGAGCTATTCAAACAAAACATACTTAAAAAGAAAAATAGCACTGTAAAGAAATTTTGTAATTTTTTCATCTTGATATCTCCGTGTTATTCTCGAGGATACCATAATTTTTATAAATAAAAATGTGCCTTTTGGCACATTTTGTAAATCACTTCAAATTACTTATTCTTGGGAGGGGAAAAACCTTTTTGTGAACAAAAAAAGTGTTTTTCCAACCAACAGATGTTGGGCAAACCCTCCCCTTTTCCAAAAAAAACTTTATAGCAATTTGCATTAACATTAGGCTTCATCAATAAAGCACATCGACATGCGCCATAGTATTTATTAATAAATAGACATACTTTTACATATTAAAGTTTTTTGAAGGGGGGGTGGGGGAAAAATTTTTACAAAAAATTTCCCCCCAAAAAACTCAAACTTAAAGCAAAATGCTATAGTGAGAAAGCAAAACTACTCTAACGTTGTTTTATTTTTTGAATTACCATAGAAAGAAGAAAAACTGAACTATTTATCATCACAATGGTTGCGCCAACGGGAGTGCCTGCAAGAATGGAAATAATAATCCCTGTGGCCGCACAAAAAACAGCACACACCGCCGCCACGATAACTACGGAACGAAAGTTTTCAAAAAGACGCATTGCAGACAAAGCAGGAAAAACAACAAGCGCAGAAATAAGCAGCGAGCCGACCAAGTTCATGGCTACGACTATCACTGCGGCTATGGTAATTGCAATCAAAAGGTTATATTTATCAACGTTAAGACCTGTTGCGCGCGCAAAGGTTTCATCAAAAGTGATGGAAAAGATTTTATGATAAAATAACACATACATACTCAATACGAAAACGGATAAAAGAGCAGAGACCCAAACATCAGTCTTTGTAAGAGTAAGAATGGAGGTTGAGCCAAACAGTGTGTTGCATACATCAGCGGCAATATTTGACGATGTAGGATAAAGATTTAAAAGAAGGTAACCAAATCCCAAAGAACCTACAGAAAGCATAGCAATCGCCGCATCTCCATTAATCTTGGTGTTCTGCCCCAATCGCAGTAAAAGTATCGCACAAATTGCCGTCACAGGGAATACCAATATACTTGCATTTGCCAATTTTAGCACACTTGCGATTGCAATTGCTCCGAATGCTATGTGTGAGAGTCCGTCGCCAATATAAGAAAATCTTTTTAGCACAAGTGTCACACCCAGTAAGGAAGAACAAAGAGCGATGAGTATTCCAACAATAAATGCGTATAAAACAAATGGATACGAAAAATACATTATTAATGTTGAAAAGGTTTCATAAATTACTTGCACTTTTCACACCTTTGATTTTCAAAATATTCCGCAGTGGAAAGCACATCGACACAAGATGAAATACTGGCAATACGGTTTGAGTATTTTAAGGCATTTTCACTGTCATGTGTAACCATACAAATAGTTGTACCTTCTTCATTTAACTCTTTTACAAAAGAATACATTTCTTTTGTTGAAGCCAAATCAAGTCCTGAAGTAGGTTCATCCAGAAGCAACATTTTGTTTGTGGCACAAAGTGCCCTCACAAGTAATGCTCTTTGCTGTTGTCCACCTGAGATTTTATTGAAACTTTTTTTGGCTAAATGGGCTATATTCATTTTTTCCAATAATATTTTGGCTTTCTCTTTGTCTTTTTTAGAGTAGAAAGGGTTAAATGAGCGAGCGTTCAAACATCCTGACAATACAACTTCCCAAACCGAAGCAGGAAAATCTTTTTGAACTTGAGTTTGTTGCGGAATATAACCAATATCGTTAAAATTAAAATTATTACAAAGTGTTACTTTTCCACGCAAAGGTGGCGTCAGTCCCAAAATTGTCTTAATTAAGGTGCTTTTACCCGCGCCGTTATCACCGATAACACAAAAATAATCCCCATGGCAGACTGTAAAATTAATATTACTCAATAATGGTTTACCATCATACCCTATTGAAAGATTTTCGCATTTTATAAGTTCCATAGACCTTTACTTTGCAAGTGCTTGTTTGAGGGTTTGTAGGTTTTTTTGCATAACTGAAAAATAGGTGACATTATTATCAATATCACTTTTGTTTACTGCTTGCAATGAATTAAGCACAAGCACGGCAGAGTCTTTATTATTACTGCTTGAACGTATGGTCTTTGCCAGATTATCTTTTGAACCGTCAATAATTAAAAGTGTATCAATGTCCAGTTCGTTAATTTTACCGGATAAAAAAGTAACTGTTTTAAAACTAGCTTCCGTTTCGGCCGAACAACCCACAAAGGCAGCAAAATATTCGATATTATAATCATCTACCAAGTATCGAAACGGAAATCTGTCTGCAACCAAAATTGTTTTTCGGGAACTTGCGTCAACAACTTTTTTATATTCTTCGTCAAGTGCTTGGAGTCTTTCAATATAAGCTTTAGCATTTTTTCTGTAGAGTTTTATATTTTCTTTATCGTTATGGCCAAGGAGCACAGAAAGACTTCTGACTAAACTCTGTGTATTTTTTAATGAAAGCCATACATGTTCATCATATCCTAAGTGAAGATTAACTCCATGGTGATGACCTTCGTGGTCATGACTATGCCCCTCATGGCTGTGGACATGGTGATGCCCGTCATGACTGTGAGCCTCCATGCCTTCAACCACTTCTTCAAGCTTCAGTTTGTCACCGAGTAGAGACATAAGATTAACAACGACTTGGTTCTGATTGATATTTTGTTCAAGAACCTCTTGAACCCACGCGTCTGATTCCCCGCCATTATGAATAAAAATATTCGAATTGACAATTTTTGTAATATCTTGGATTGTCGGTTGATAACTATGCAAATCAACCCCTGATTTTAGCAAAAGATCAACCTCAATAGTTTGGGAGTTGCCTACAATTTCGCGTAACCAATCATAGATTGGAAACGTTGTCGCAAGAATTGTAATTTTTGAATTTTCTCTTGCTTCTGCCTTACTTGGTAGAATAATCAAACTTCCTATTATACAAAAAGAAAAGCATAACGAACGAAAAAATAATACAATCTTTGACATACAAACCCCAAATTTTTTTGAACACATTTTTCACAGAATAAAATATAATAAATACGCATAACCATTTATAATCAAATTCACTAATATAGATAAAAAAGTATGTCAAGACAAAAATGAATTTGTTTTTCATATATAATGCAACTAGTTGAAAATACAACAAAACACAAAAGGAGACAAATTTCTTGCCTCCTTTTCACTATACATTTATCAATTTTGACTTCATTCCACTTCTCTGTCACGTCACTCCAATTCTCTGGACATCTAAAAATATGGTATAATAAAAAACATACTTAAAAAAATGTACCGTCCCAAAAAAATCAAACTTATAGCAAAGTGCAATAAAAAACAGACCATCCCATACCAAGTATTTTCTTACTTAGCCAACTACTCGTTATTATAACAACTTAGTGAGATAGCCTGCCACCTGTATTCCGGCAACCGCGCCATCAGAAACAGCTGTGGCAATTTGTCTTACTTGCTTTACACAAATATCCCCTGCCGCATAAACTCCCTTTATAGAAGTTTCTTGCTGACTATTGGTTTTAATGTAACCATTTTCTAATTCAAATTCATCATATAAGTGTGTATTGGGAATAAGTCCGGCATACACAAAAACCAGAGCTTCTTCGCATGCAAGTTTTTCTTTTTCGCCCGAATTTAAATCCTCAAAAACCAATGCTTCGATAGAATCCCCTCCATGGACTTCTACTAAACCTGAGTGAGGGCGTATTTTTATATTTTCAATAGTTGCTAATTTATCTTTGAATTCTTTGATGCAAGCGATTTCATTTTCGACACAAACAATCGTGACTGTTTTTGCAAATTGAGAAAGGAATATTGCTTCTTTTACAGCACCGTCAGCGCCACCGATAACAAACATATCCTTTCCTTTATGTAAAGGGCCATGCTTAAAAGGATTCAAGCCCATTGTTTTGCCGTAATGCTCATTTGAACCAACAATATCCAACCTTCTGGGGGTTGAGCCATTTGCAATAATGACTGACTTGGCTTGATAGGTAGTATTTTCTGTTGTAACTTCCTTTACATCCCCATTGAGTTTTACTGACTTAACATCTTCGTATTGAACAGCTACACCGGTTCTTTCCAGCTGGTTAATCATTTTTTGAGAAAACATTTCTCCGGTTTCACCCTCTTCAACGGAAGCATAGTGCGTCACGGAAGAAACATTGCTTATAATACCGCCAACACATTTTTTCTCAAGTAATAAGCAATTCAAACCTCTACTTTTTGCATAAATCCCCGCACTGACTCCGGCAGGTCCTGCGCCAATAATAATAACATCGTAATTCATTTGCATTTGTCCTTTTACTGTCATGTTAAAAATAGAAGAAAAATCTTTCTGAAACTCTACAATTTCTAAAATCCTTTGAACGGATAAGATAGATTAAATTTCATACCAGAACTTAAATTTAAAATCAATGTTTTTGAAAGTCTTTTTCAATTTATAAGTGTTTTTATAAAACATAATTATTTTTTAGGAGAGGGAGAACCTATTTTTGGGAAAAAATAGGTTCTCCCTCCCCCATCCCCCCTCCCTCCCCATAAAAAACTCTAATAATAAAAGGGTAAATTCTAAAAAAGTATGTTTTTTATTATATCATACTTTTAGGTTTAAAAAGAATTTGAATAACGCGTATAGCAATACCCGTGAATATAATTACATATTCAAAATTTAGCTGATGGATATTGACAGTCTCAGGCAAAATTCATTATCCTGTAAAGGAATAGTAAAAAATAACAAATTGATAAAGAACCGACATAAAGCAAAAATACTTTTACCCGTATAAACGTATAATCAAAACTAAAATCAAGTAACTTGTAAACGAGAAAAACAATGAATGACAAAGCGTCCATTATCCCCACCGTTATTGAGCGAATAGCTAAACTTGAAATAGGTCAATGTCTTGATATGCGAACATTTAAACGCAATCGCTCCGTGGCTATTATTTGTACAGGCAATGACTGTTTTACTGTAGTAGAACGAGGTTTTCATGAAGAATCTTGGGAAGATCTCACAACTGAAAAGATTAAACGTTTATTAAAAACCTTATTAAAACGTGAGTTCCCACGAAGCAATAAAATCCGACTTTATACCCTTGATTCTTTTGTGGATGCCGATGTAAACCGCATGGGGCATGGGTCAGGACGTTTTGGTATACAATAATAAAGATTTTATTTTGAAATATAAATCCTATAATCCATTATTAAAAATAAATACCTTACTCAAAAACTGAAATAGCAATATTTTCGCAATATGTTTATATCCCGATTATTAATCAAGAAACATACCCTAATACAAAATATCTTTTCATTTGAAAGTGAAACGTTACTTTGCTCTATGTATTAACCATAATGAATAAAGTATTACTAAAGTTTTCTAAATTACAACCGAAAAGATTAAAATACACATGAAACTTGACTCATAAACGGCTATATGATAATTTTTTAAGAAATTAGTTCAATCTAATAAAATTATTGAATTAAAAAATTTTTGTTTTAGCACTTAGTCAGGCTTGAAAATATCATTCTGTACAAAATATTAAAAATAGGAAGAACTTATGAAAATCAGAACTACATTTTTTCTCTCAAATTTCTTAGTTGTGCTTATGATATTTGTATCATTATTTTTTCTTTTTGCGGCAAGTAAAGCATTTACCGAAATCCAAGAGGTTAATAAAAACAATGAAGTTCTAATAGAACTGTCGCACGAACTAAGGGATTCTTCTACTGATCTCACAAATAATGTACGGCTGTATGTAGCAAACAATGATGAATCCTTTAAAACAGCCTATAACAAAATTGTGGACATACGAGCCGGCAAGTTGCCACGCCCACAAAGTGCTGCGATTGCTCCCGGTGAGCGGGTGGCTTTGTTGAGCTTACTAAAGGAATACGGAATCACTCATGATGAATATGCTTTGCTTGAAGAATCGAACAGACTTTCCAACACATTAATAAATATTGAAATCGAAGCCATGGACGCCATGCAAGGCAAATTTAAAGACAGCAGTAAAAATGGAACACCCGATCAACTCATGGCAATAGAATTGGTATTTGGTTCACAATATCGGAATGAACAAGCTAAAATTATGAATCCTATCGATACCTTTTATTCTAAATTAGCGGTAAGAACAAAAGCGCTTGAACAAGATGTTACCGAAAAGTTTACCGGAGCTATTTATATTGCTGTAATCTGCATGTTTATTACCATTGCTTTAGCCATAGCCTCCTACTTGTTTATCCAACAAGCGGTTATAAAACCCATTGAACAGTCGACTGTTTTTGCCAAAGAAGTCAGTCAGGGTAATTTAGCGTTTACTATCAAGTCAAACAAAAAAGATGAAATTGGTCAGCTTATTAATGCAATACGAACCATTTTGTCTACTCTCAATGCTATTGTTGATGAGATTTCTCTAACTTCAGAAAAAGTTGCTACCGGTGCGCTGACTACACTGGCAAACGAATCAAAGTTTGAGGGTGGTTTTAATAAAATCGTTGTCTCAGTCAATCGACTGACAAAATCTTATCAAGAATTATTCGATTCCATGCCAACAAATATTTTTACTGCAACACAAGATAATCGCATAATTTATATGAACAAAACCGCAAAAAAAACATTGGGAACAACTGACGTTATCGGCAAGAATTGCGGTTCTTTCTTCAACTCCCCTGCTTGCGGTAATGATAATTGTTTGGGGTGCACAGCCATGAATAAATGTCATACCATAAACACAGTTGCTCCATGTGTTATTAATGGTAAAGATATGTTTTTTGATGTTTTTGCCATTCCACTTTTTGATGCTAGCCGTAAATCTGTTGGCTATATTGAATTTTTAAATGACATTACACAGATACATGAACAAGGTGAAGCTATTAAAAACATGTCTATTCAAGCTACTGAGATTGCGGTTCGCGTGGCCTCTGCAACAGAAGAACTTTCAGCTCAAACAGATTTTATTGTTGAAGGATCAAACTTCCAACGTGAACGCATTGAAAGAACAAGCACAGCCATGACACAAATGAATGCTTCTGTGCAAGAAGTGGCACATAATGCAACAAATACCGCCGACCAAAGTAATGCTGTGCTCAAAAAAGCACAAGAAGGTATCGAAACTGTTGGTAAAATGTCTGACGCAATGACAATATTGATAGGTTCAGCCGAAAATCTTACGTCAAATATGGAAAAACTAGACCAGTTATCAGGTGGAATCGGGAACATTATCAATGTAATTACCGATATTGCAGACCAAACAAACCTTCTTGCCCTAAACGCCGCCATCGAAGCGGCAAGAGCCGGTGAAGCAGGGCGCGGATTTGCTGTTGTTGCGGACGAAGTGAGAAAGCTTGCCGAGAAAACAATGAGTGCAACCCGTGAAGTAGGTGACAGTGTACGATCCATTCAAGCGTCAAGCACCGCAAACCAAGAAGAAGTAAAACACGTTGTGCATCAAATATCACAAACATCTGAATTTGCCAAAAAATCTGAGGAGTCGTTACAAGAGATAGCCACTGTCACTAATCTTAATACAGAGAGAATTCACCAGATTGCAAATGCCGCTTGTGAGCAAACGACAGTTTCAGAAGATATTTCACAGTCAATGAGTGATATTAATGAAGTTGTAAATAAAAATACCGAAGCCATTATTCAATCCGCTGAAGCCATTCGTGAACTTGCCGAACAAGCTCAAGAACTTCAAGCAACAATGAACAGGGTATAACGCATAGCAACATCTAAAACTTCAAACTGTGATATAAAAACGAACGCCTGCTAGAGCATTAAACATAATGTTCTTGTAGGCGTTATTTGTTGAGTCATGTGATTATAGTAAATTGCATTATCATTAGGTTTGATCAACAAAATATATTCACATACACCATAACATTTTATATTATATCTTGACTAGGATTCATAATGTTCTATCTTGAAATAAAACAGATAGGCATTTGGTTTTTAATCTCCAAAAAACTAAATTCGAACTAACTAACTATTATAAATCTTAACTAAAAATAGATATTTCTTATTTTTGAGGATAAATATGATAAAAAGTATTGCTTTTTTCTGATTAAAGAATATTATATACGCATTATTTAACTTTGGAGTGTTGTTTTTGAAAATTTTGTATAAGATTTTATTGCCGGTATTACTGGCAACGACTTTGGGTTTATTTGTTTCCACAACAAGCACGTATCAAATGAGTATGGAAACTCTTACAGAATCTAACACTTCAAAACAAAAAATGGCCATTGCGAACGCCTTGGTAGAATTGAAGGCCGGCTTAGATTTTAATATTCTAAACGCCATATCCCTAGCTCAAACGGGGATTTTACAACCTTACCTTTCTGATGACCCTCAAAAACGTCAAGAGTTTGCTTTTGACGCCCACAGCCGTATTGTTAATATGACAAATACGTATTTTTATGTTATGATTGGTATAATTGATGATGACGGAACTATCTTAGATCATACCGAAAAAGAATTTATAGGTAAAAGTTTTAAAGATAGGCCTTTCTTTCAAGAAGCGATGAAAGGTCAGGTAGCTATCGGTGCCCCCTACCAATATAAAAATATGGTTGTCTACCCTGTGGCCTCCCCTGTTTTCGATATTGAAACCAATAAAATCATTGGTGTGGTCTTCAACGTTTCTAAGCTTACGGACACCATGAGTGAAAGAATGCTCCTCGGTAAAGGGGGATACCTTTATGTAGCCGATAAAAACGGTATGGTATTTATCCATAAAGACTCATCCTTTGTTTTGAAAAAAAATCTCAGTGAATTTCAATGGGGACGTCAAATTCTGGAAAGTGGAAAAGGTGATATTACCTATCTGGAAGACGGAAGAGAAAAGCTTGCTTACTATGATACGTTACCTGAGGCAGGCTGGACAGCAGCCGCAGTTATCGATATTGAAGAAGCGGCCACCCCGGGCATTACTCTTCGTAATTATGCGATCATAATTGCCATGATAACCCTTATGGCGCTTACTTTAATTATTTATCTCTATGTAAAACATATCGTGGATGCTCTTTTGAAGGCAGTACAATATGCAGAACAAGTATCTCGTGGCGTTCTGGATAAAGATTTAGATTTAGGAACAGCCAAGCAAAATATTCTGACAAGACTATTTTCTAAAATTATTAATGCTCTTAGAAGTTTATTTGGTAAGAACAGAAAGGTTCATCGAAGTAAAAGACTCTATAGCCTCAAACAGTTTAACCGTAATGATGAGCTTAATATTCTCTATAACGCGCTTCAAGCAATGGTACTTTCCATGCGGAATATGGTGAAGAAAGCTGACGATTCCAATCGTATGAAGAGTAGCTTTCTTGCGAATATGAGTCATGAAATCAGAACACCTCTTAATGCTGTAATCGGTCTTACGCACCTTTGCCTTGAAAATGACGAAGATGAGGAAAAGAAAAGAGAATATATCAAAAAAATTCAGATGGCAGGAAAAAGCCTGCTCGGCATTATCAATAACGTACTTGATACTTCAAAAATCGAAGCGGGTATGTTTGAACTGGAAAACATTCACTTCTCTTTGTATGAAGTATGTGACAATGTTATCACAATCTATAATGACAGTGCGAAAAACAAAAAGTTAAAACTTAGCTTTAGTTATGCAGAGGGATTAAATAAACACTTTATGGGTGACCCCGTTCGGATAGGTCAAATTCTCAACAATCTTGTCAGTAATGCCATTAAATTTACCGAAAGCGGTGAAGTTTCCATAAAATGTACACCATGTGATGCTAAGACCCTTGGTAAATCTAAAAATGAAAAAGCGATTTCTTTACGCATTGAGGTGACCGATACGGGCATGGGTTTCTCAAAAGAACAAGAAAAACTCCTGTTTACCCCATTTTCTCAAGCGGATAACTCTATAACTCGTCGCTTTGGCGGTACCGGTCTGGGACTTACCATCAGCAAACAGATTGTTGAACTTATGGATGGTGTTCTATATGTAAAAAGTGAAGTTGGTGTTGGAACAACCTTTACTTTGGATGTTTATCTGGTACCTGATGAAAACATCAAAACTGTCGATAAAACCGAAGTTAAAAAGCAAGCCATGTCCTTTAAGGGAAAAAGTATATTGGTGGTTGAAGATAACCTTATTAACCAATTGCTTATGAAAGAGCTTTTAAAGCGTACCGAAGCTGAAATTACCATTGCCGAAAACGGTCAAGTTGCTGTTGATTTGGTCAAAGAAAAACAATTTGATATTGTGCTTATGGATATGCAAATGCCGGTTATGGACGGTATTCAGGCGACAGAAATTATAAGAAGTACCTATAGCGCCGAAGAGTTGCCCATCATCGCCGTCACTGCCAACGCTATGAAAGAAGATAAAGAGAAAGGCATCGCTCTTGGTTTAAATGACTATCTGACAAAACCCATTGAACCTCGCAGTCTTATGATGGCTCTTAAGCAATGGCTGAACTAGGGTTTTGTTATGAGGTATAATCGGTATTGCTTGGTTCATTTAGCTGCAATACGAAAATTTGAGCTATAACATCTTTATGCTTCAATTTGCACCCCCGTGAGAGGGGGTGCATAGGATATAATGGAGTTGATAAATCGCACAAAGGTTTCAATCCACACCCCCGTAATTGGGAGTGATAATCCTTGCTAAAAGCGTTCTTACAGTATGCTTGGCAAGGATTTTTCTAAGAATGTCTCACTTGCAAAAACAATAGTATTATTTTTGCCCATTCTCAAAAGATTTTAGCTGTAAATACAATATTTACAGCTGTATAGTGTTTTACATAAAGCGTTTTTATCCGTCATGCTCTTGCCTGTTCATAACATAGTTCTATAAGTCAAGTTTGTTCTGAAGGTATACGGCACATTGCTTTGGGTAATAAAGGTAATGCTGTAAGCAGATAAGGCACGACCTTCTTCTGCGGTCATTAGATTTTTTAGAAACCTTCTATAATTTCAACACTAAGACCTTCAGTAGCCTTTAAATCAAGATTATAACTTCCGTCAGCATTCACGTTCAAACTTTTGTGAACTTTGGCAGAAGAATATTGTCCTGCTTTACAATTATGTTTCCACCAAAAAACTGTATTAACCACCATACTTCCTTCAGGGCGTGCAGAAGAGGCATCATTTTCAAAAAGACGAGGTAACACTTCTTTTATGATCATTGCATCATCGTCATTAAAGCCTGTTCGTTCTGCCAGTTGTGGGTTCATACTGCCATAAAAAAAATAAATGCCTTTATCTATACGGTGCTTCATGCCCATCGTGTCTGAGCCCTTTTTTCTACCATCGCCTTCACCACTGACACTTTTTGTGATTTGCGTGCTTGTAATACTGACAGGTTCCACACTGAAAGCGGATTGAATACTGACGGGGCCACGAATGGCAATGGATATACCATCAGCATCTTTTCCGTTTGTAAATGCAAATAGTTGTCCAAAGGTACGTACATCAAACCATTTTGCGCATGCTTTTTGCACTGTTTCTAATTTACTGCTTTTTTTTGCATCAAAAGCATCTTTTCCTAAGCCGAATTCATGGGATTCCGCTCTGGATTTTAGAGATGGCATACCATCATTATTATTGTCGTCGGATTGAACAAAAATAGACTGCCCCATTTCCATTAATCGGTTGCGTATTTTTCTTTTTAGACAGACATCACTGATTTCCCCAAAACCTTCATAGTCAGTGCGAGGTCTGTTACCATTTAAAGGGTCACCGTTAGGGTTGGCATGGTCGACGGTTAAGATAACGGCAAAGTCAATCTTATATTGTAAGCTGCTCATTACAAGCTCCTTTTTCACCGAAAGTCTCTTTTTTACTTTTGGGTGTATACAGTGCAGAAAGTTGACAGTGGTAGGCGAGTAAAAACTCTCCTGAAAGTTTGTCATCATTGGAAAAATCCTCTGCTACAAAAGCATTACAAATTGTTTGCAAAAGTATTTTTCCATAAATAAAAGTGCCTTGTTGCTTACTCTGTAGTCGACGCAAATAAGGACTTAATTGCATTTCAATGGTTCGCCATGTGGAAAATGGCCTATCCGCAAACCGAACCATTAGGCGTTCGGCATTGGTTGGACGGTTTTCGTCTCCCATTCCTTTACGTTCCAAATATTCAGCCACCGCCAAAAGGCGCCCATAGAGATAGTCACGGGTAACACGATCTTCTTCAAGAGACATAGAGTATTTTCTCCTTTTTGTTGTTTGAAGATGTCCGGCATAATAACCTTTATATACTGAGCAAGCTGTTGCAATAACAGTAGCTTGCTCCCATTTTTCCAGAGTGCTTTTCATACATGCACGATGATAACAAGAGTTAACAATATCTATCGGAAAGGGGGCTCCATCAATGATACATGGCAATAGTCGTTCAATGGTTGCTTTTAAAAGCTTGTCGTCAATGCGTTGTCCATAGGCTATACGTGCAATTTCTTTGGGTGTCGGTGCAAACACAGAGGCAACAAGCTTACCATTTTTATTTTTTTTAGAAAAAACCCATGCAAAATTCTCTTGCCAAGCTTGTAACCTATCTAAGTATTCTTGGGGAAGTTGTGAACGGTAAAAGGTTACAGAAAGTCGACCCATTCCGGTTGTGCTTGTTGCATCAAGAGCTATAATACTGATACCTTTTGTGTTTTTAAGCTTTGATTTATAACCACGAATCGTATGCGCAAGTTTTATTGAAAAGTTTTCTCCTAAGTCATTGTGTGAAAAGTTTTCGAGGCATGTTTCGTTGTATTTATCTACAACGGTTTCTTCTTTATCTAAAAAGCACAGCGACTCACAAGGCTGTGGAAGCAATACACCACTTGAAGCCCATGCTACAATAGCTTGTTCTCCATTTCTGTACCCTTGTCTGGAAATGAGCCATCGTAAGGCATTGTGCGCTTTATTGCTTGCCTCATAGCCAAGGGTGCAAACTTCATTGGATTGAAGAAAGCGTCCCTTATAGGTAAATCCATCTCTGTCATTTGAAGATATAAGTTTTGTTTTGTCTCCTGAGTGTCGTATTTTATTTGGATGTTTGTCCGTAATTGTAACTTGCTGTCCGCTTAAAATACATATATCTTTTTTTTGCATACGTGTATTATCAAAAGCAATCCATGCTTGTTGTAAACTTTTGTCTTTCCATGTTTTGGATTCTGTATCCTCTGAATAAACCTTCCAAATTATAACAGCATCTCCTTGATGGTTGTTTGCTAAGCGTTTAAAAATGCTGTCTTGTATTTCTTTTGGAGCTTTTGTAAGCAGTGCATTATTATCGTCAGCAAGCAAAATTTTGTTTTGGATCAAGTCTCTTGTAACAGTTCCTTTTGAAGTATATTTGAAGACAGCCAGAGCTTTAGGGTGACAATGTTCAGAATCACACCATTCTTTTAGGAGTTTGGTATATTCTGTAAAAAAATTATCTTGTTCTCCTAAATAATCTTTGCTGCAATATCGTACCTTATCAGCCAAAGGGTTTGGAGGTGGCTTACTGCCCGATCTACTTGCCGAATCTTCCGTTGCAGGAATAATATACGAGGTTTTTGGAGGCAAAAGTTCTGCGTGTTTAAAATTGCCCTCTTGATCGATAGCTATACAAATATGTGCTTGTTGGCTGATATGGCTGACAGGCAACAACTCTAAAGTTTCGCTACTGTTTTCTTTTGTTTGGGGTGCGATAAGATGCTCATTTTTTAGGCAAAATTCATAGGTTTCGCATAGTTGTTTAATCCAACTCATAAGCTTTCCCCTTGTAGCAAATCATTTGCTTTGGGATAAGAAACGATATTAGGCATGTCAAGCAATCCCACAAGGCGATCTGTGGCGTCATAATTTTCTTGAGGATTAAATGTCTTGGCCTTCATGGGGCGAATTCTTTTTCTTAGTAGGCTTTTGTCTTCAGGAGGAGGAAATTTAATAACGCCATGACGCAAGACAGGTTGCCAAAAACGAGCTTGAAACATGTTTTCACCTGTTTCATCGGGATAATCAAAACCATGAAACATAATACCAAATGTAAGTTCGTCCATATGGTCATACGCTCCTTGCCCTTCGCCAAAAACGCACGGTTCTACATATCCTTGGCATTCACGAGTTCCCAAAAAAATATCTTGTCGTCCCCCTCTTTCCAACATACGTTTTGCTATATTGAAATGTTTGCCATCTTTGTGATCATCGGTGAGTTCCGGTCGGTGGGGATTCCAAATAAAATGTCCTTCCACTTGATAAGCCACTTCGGATAAATAGGTATAGATGGACAACCCTGTCCCTGATTTCTCCCATGGACGCCATTTCAACCCTTTGCTTTGGGTTCGTATGGGGTTCAAAATGCGTACCCTATCCACAATCCAAATAAATGAAGGTTTCCAATAAATAGATTTTAAAATGCCTTTTAGTGCTTCATAAGTTGGGACATGATACGAACATTTTTCTCCTCCCATTCGCGTTATGGGATCAGAAAAGAGAGCGTAGCGCCCATAGACCTGAAAAGAAATACTATTTTTCACGTTGTACCCTCTATAAATTCAAAAATACCTGCATAATCATAATCCACTGATTTTCAGGAGCAATGCCAAAATATTTCTATCTAAAGTCCACGTAGCGCTTACTAGGGTGTGTTTCCCAATTAAATTAATTTTGGAGTTTGACGCAGTCCATAAATACAAAAGGAATAATTCGTAAACATACCCTAGGCAATGTCCAATAATATTTTGAGTAGGCATTTATGGCTTTAAAAGCGAACGTTCGATAAATGATTGTTGTAATCTTTGGTGAAAGTGGTTTTTATCGGCATTTATGCTATACTCTTAGAAAGGTTAATTAATGTATCATCCTTTGGTGCTTTTATTTACTCATAAGTTTAATGTATAACTTTTATTATAAAATAAATATATATATTTTATATATTATTCTATAATTTGAAAGATGCTACTGTATTATTAAATTTATTGCAAGAAATAAGAAACCACAGAAATATGTTAAATATGATTGAAAATTACTTTATATGCTTGCGTTCAAAAAATTATAAACATGATTATAGGAGTTTGCATTAACATTGGGTTTGATAATTTAGTGAATATTCATATGCTGTATGATATTTTTTTTTAATAAGCTATACTGTCGCAAATCAAAGTTTTTTAAGGGCTTTTTGGGGAACATTTTTTTATAAAAATTTTCCCCAAAAAGCCAAATTCAAAGCAAAATGCTAAAGGTTAAAATAACAAGACTGCCTTTTGGGCAGTCTTGAGAGGGATCTTTATTTTTTTTTACTATTTAAAAATTCCATATCCATTCGCCGTGGTTTGTCTTAACTCTTATTTCCAAGATGTTAGCCTCATTAGAAACTGTAAACTTTAAATCTTTACCATACAGCAGTTCTGTAGGAAATGCCGGTGCCTTCGCAATTTTTTCCATAGCAGCTGCAGAGTGTAATCCTTGCATGTATTCTTCGGTTGATAAAACCTTTCTGACAGGAACATTCCCTCTGTTTACAATAACATCTTCTACTATCAATGTATCTACAACAGATATGAGTTTAATATATTTGGTAATCATTGTGATTCCGCTTATAACTGAAGATTCGTTATAAACTGCAAGTTGCAAAGGCGAAGTTTGCTCTTCTACAACTTGATTGTTTTGGTTTGCAGAACTTGTGTCTTAATAGTCCTCATCGCCATAATAGTTATATACTTCTTCTATATAAAAAATTTCTTTATTAGGAAAATAGTGAACGTTGCAAATTTTACCTTCAGTCGGCAGTTTTCCATTATTAGTTTCTATCACTTCTGCCATTTGAGAACCTTTAGAAATTTTCAAAGTCCAACAATGAGATGTTTCGGGAATACAGACCCCTACACCGTAATAGTCTTTAGAGCCTGACACCGACACATCAGGCTGAATATATAAAGTTTCAACAGTATAGCTAGCAGCACAAACAGGTCCATCTAAACCTGTGTAAACGATAAGGTGTTTAAAACCCGATTCATTTGGAGTCACGGCCTTTAGTGCGCTGTCGGCAGAAGCAAAAAAATCCTCCTCGACTGAACCAACGAAAGTATAAGCATCCATTTCAGTGTCAAGACTCAAAGAGTATACCCCTTTGGCAACGGTTAGATTTGCAACGCCATATAGGGCTTCTTCATATTCACACTTACTCATATCATTTGCTTTTGCAAAGGAAAAAGAAAAAATAAAAGACAATGTAATAAGGAGTAGGCTTATTTTTTGAAGGGTTTTAAAACATTTCATAGAGTCTCCTTTGGTTGTAAGTTGTAAATTGAAAACACAAAAACGGTTTTCCTCTTTTCAAAAACAACAAATTAGAATGACGTGAGTGGGATTTTTGTTTATACTAGGGAAAATAAACGGCTTTGAGGGAGTGTAACCCAAAATCATACACTACCTTAATAAAAAACTACAGGTTTTTTTTATTATCGTAGAAGTTTTTGAAATCATCCTGAAATAAGGGTTTTGAATAATAATAACCTTGAATAATATCACAGCCCATTTCTTTAAGCATTTCTAAGTTTTCAATAGTTTCTACGCCTTCAGCAATTGTTTTTAATTCTAAGTTTTTAGCCAGCTGAATTGCACTACTTATAACAGCGATGCTTCTATCGCCTACTTCCATATTGCTAAAAAAGCTTTTATCAAGCTTGAGCACGTTTATAGGTATACTTTTCAGCAGGCCGAGCGAACTATAGCCTGAGCCAAAATCATCCATCAGCACACAAAAGTTATTATCCCGTAATTTACGTACCAAAGCAATTAAATCTGCCTCATTATCCAACATACTGCTTTCTGTAATTTCAATACCCAAATATTGGGGACTTAACTCATACTTTTGACAAATATCTACTAAGTTTTGTACAAAGGTTCCGGAATATATATGCCTTCTTGAAAAATTGACCGAGATAGTTATGGCTTCCCTGCCTTCAGACATCCAAGATCTAAGATATTTACAAGCCTGTTCAAACATATAAAAATCCAGCTTAAGAATAAAACCATTATGCTCAAAAATTGGAATAAACTCATCGGGTCTAAGGAAACCGTCGGGTGTTTTCCAGCGCACAAGAGCTTCTGCCGCAATAAGTACGCCTGACTTTAGTTCAAGCTCAGGCTGTAAAACCATGATGAATTCTTTTTTTATCAAGGCTTCTTCCATACGATTTTCTATAGCTTTTACTTTGATTTCATTTGATAAAAATTCTTCAGTGTAAAAACCTATAAGCTCTTTTGTTTCCTTTGCATGATGGTGCGCAATATTGACCTTTTCAATAGAAATAGCGATGTCGAGGTCTTTATTTCTATCAAGATAATAAACACCCATAACTATGCGAAGATTATACTGGAACTCTTTGCCCAAAGCTTCATAGAGTCTTTTTTTATAATCACTGTACCAATTCTCGATTGTTTTATCGGTATGTGCAAGTAAAACTAAAAACTCGTCGGCATGTATGTGTGCGGCTAAGCAATTATTACTTTTTTCGTATTCAATTGCTTTTGCCATACATCTTAGTACTCGATCACCAATTTTCTCGCTCAGCGCTTCATTGATAAGCCTAAATTTTTCAACATCAAACTTAAACAGTATAAATTTCTTTGTGCTGTTTTGCTCTATAAAGTCTTTTGAATCAAGTTTGAATTTGATTAATGTGTTTATTCCGGTGGATTGTGATGTATAAGCAATTTCGGCAATTCTTTTGAGTGTGCGCCTTTGAGATGAATTTATGATGATGCCAAAAACGGAAACAACAAGCATAATAAAAACAGAGATTATAGCCGTTACAATAACTATGTTTTTTGTCGTTGATTGTGTGATAGCTTCTGGAATAATGAACATAATAATCCAGTCTTGAATGCCGACGGACTTATAGATAACCGTATGTGCTTCGTCATTAAAGTCAAGACTGACACGCCCACTTGAACCTCGAGCAATATCTTCTTTGAATTGCTCAAATACCTCAACATTCTCTATATTGCCTGCTTCCATGTGCGAATAAAGATTGCTGAGTACTGCGTAATCGGAATTTTTAACGCCGTTTGCTATGATATTTCCTTTAGAGTCTACAATAATATTGGCTTTTACACCAATAATATCCTCGGAAAGCATATTATTCAAGGTGTTTATATAGACAAGTCCGGCGAGCACTCCGCGAGTTTCGCCATGTGCAATCATCGGAGTTGAGATAATAATCGCTTGTTCATCATTAAAATCAAAAGCGAGGGGGCCTTCAATCACGGTCTCCCCTTGCATTGCTTTTTGGAAATATTGAGAAGTGGCAAGGTCGCCTATTTTAGAATCGCTCCCCACGCCATAACCATAAGGATTTATGACCACCATATAGTCAAAACTGCGCGCGAGGAAGTTGTAATGTTCTGATTCAAAGTTAATATAGCGCAAATAGTCCCATACCGGCAAAAGGGACGCCGATGACTCAAGCAAGTTTCTGTCTAGTTCAAAAGCTAATTGGAAATTTTCGGCACTATTGTCAAGCAGATATTCAAGGTTGGTGTTTGAGAGATCGTCAATCTGATCTCCAATATAAATATTATAGAAAAAAACAGTGAGTACGAGTAAAAGAACAGAGCTTGCTATAGCTGCGGGAAGCATAAACTGAAATCTTTCTTTCATAAAAACGCCCCCTAACCTTATTATCAGGAGAATGCATAAGGCTCAAAATAATTAACTAGATTTTATAAATTAAAGCTCTCACAAAATCCAAAGATTCTTTTAAAAAAGAAAAATTGTATTATGATTATAATATTACCCCTATTTGGTAAAAATTGCAAGCATAAAAGGCTGGCTTATGGATTTATTTGTTTATGCAAATAATCGACATAACTATCAGCCGCACTTTTTGCATCAGCACCATTGAAAATATCTTGAAGCATTTTGTACCAAGCCACTCTTTGTTGTGGCCATGCAGGCGTTACTTGATAATAATCACCAAGATTTGTAAGAAAAGAAGTGTATATTTGCATTTTTTCTTCATTTTTGCTTCCTGCATACACGTTTCCATGGGATTTATTTACAGGAAAAAAGTTTGTGGCTCTTATGCTTTTTTCCCTTTGTTGCGGGTCGGTTGCCAAGAATTCAATAAATTTCTTTGCCGCCTCTACCTTGTTCATATTACCATTATTAAAGATACCAAAACCCCAAATTCCGCCTTGCAGTTCAGCTTTACCGTCTACTGAGGGAAAATTCATCGCAAAAGGCGTGAAGTCAATCAAATCTGCATACAAGATTTCGTTTGTTGCGTTCCAAGCTAGCGTTATAGCAGTTTTTTCTTTCGCAAAAGCTTTTAATTCATCCGTTGCAACCATTGTATCATTGTGACTCAATGATGCGTTATTTACCATTTCTTGCAATAATTCTAGTCCCATTATGCCAAATGCTTGATTGATGAGATATCCAGAGTGATCATCAGTGGTAAAGGGTGCATCGTAAAGATTGCTTACAAGTGCACGCGTGCCTTGATCTCCGCCTTGCCCACCTGTATAAATAATGCCGGGTGTTTCCACAAGCCCACTATCTCTAATCGCCGCCATTGCCGCAATAAAGCCGTCAGCTGTCCAAGAGCGATTTTCTTCATCGATAAATTGCAGAGCATTCGCTTTTTCAAAAAGTTCATAATTAATAGCCATAAGGTGCGTTGTCATGACCATTGGATATTCATAAAAAGCGCCGTCCGGAGCTTGGCAAGCATTGATAACTTCCTCTGAAGTGGCTGCAATATTCGCCTTTGTTTCGTTGTCAATCATGTTTCTTAGGTCTATCATCAAGCCACGTGCGCCCCAGTTTGCTAAAAGCCTTTCAGGGCCTTCCATAACAATATCCGGCGCTTTTCTTGCTTCAATGGCTTTTTCGATTTGAAAATCACCTGTAGAGTAATCAAGTGTGTGCACATTTACTTTAATGTATGGATATAACTTGTTGAAGTCGGTTACAAATCTTTGAATAACTTCCTTATTGCCAAATTCGCCTACAGGAAAAGACCAGAAACTGATTTCAACGTATTTCTTTTCATCGAGTTTTATTTTTTCTTTATTATGAGTACCGGAAGGCTTTACTTCTTCTGTTATTGAGGAATTTAAAGTGCCTCTTTTGTCTTCAATCGTATTATTATTCTGACTATAGATGCTATAAAAGAATAGTAGTGTCACTAATATTGCAAGTAATAGTAAAATTTTCTTCATTAAAAATCTCCATAAATCTATACAACAAAGCTACTATATCTAAGAAATAATGACACAAAGACCAAAAAGAAGCAATAAATTTTTCATATCCGATATGAACTTGATAAAGATGTCGCAAAAAAGGGCAAAAACTGCCCGTTCCCCTGTCTTTTAATATTTAGGTTATTATGTAAAACTCCCATTCTTGACATTTCCGTAAAATAGGTTAATTAAAAGAAAGAGGGTGACGAGTGCTCGAACACTCATCACCCTAGGGCTAGTCCCTTGATGTTGGTTGGATTAATAAAACATCAAAGAAATCTTTTGCCGTCATAGAGTTCCAGCTTTATGACGGCGATTTTCTTTAATTGCCCCAGTTTCGGTTTAGGTTAGTTCAGAATTACTGACAGGATGATACCTGCGATAACTTGCACTAAAATTGCAATTATAAAATCTTTCATTGAACCTCCAAGACATAGACTCTCAAAGGAACGCCCGTGCAACAGCTTGTAACACATAAAAAAATTTCTTTCTACCGCCAAAAATTCAATTAAAACAGTTATCCTATTGAAAATATTGTTTTATTAGGGTGAAAAAAATATCCTATTGAAAATAATCCTTTATTTTCAAAATGTTACAAAAAACAACTTCTAGTGTTTTGTACCAAATGAAAACCATCGTCTGAAACCATGAAAAAATAACGCAAAAAAGTACTCCCTAGAAGTTAGATTAACTGCCGTGCCCCTGTCTTTGACGAAGACCCCACATTCTCAACTATTGTGACGAGTCATACATACAATGGTGGAATTATTTAAGTGGTGGAAAAGTGGTGGAATATTTTGAAATAAAAAAGGGTTACGATTTTATATTTATCGTAACCCTTTGAAATATTTGGTGGACCATCGGTGACTTGAACACCGAACCAACTGATTAAGAGTCAGCTGCT
>CAYJHY010000005.1:0-31825 GCA_964369875.1 uncultured Mailhella sp. | reverse complement strand
TTGGGGGAGGGAAAAACGCTTTTTTGTTCACAAAAAAGGTTTTTCCCTCCCCCAATAAAATCAAAATAAAAACTTCAACTCCCTCTTCAAAAAACTATTCTTTGGCTTTCACTTCAAAGTCGAGAATGGTTTCTTCGTCTTCTTGTTTTGTGGTAACGGTTACGCTGGAGTTTTCGGGAATAGAGCCGCTGATAATGCCTTTGGCAAGTACGGTTTCCAGTTCGTGTTGCAGGTAGCGTTTGAGGGGTCTTGCACCAAATGCGGGATCATAGGCTTCTTTGGCAATAAAGTTTAGGGTATCATCACCGAGAATAAGCTCTATTTTTTTCTCTGCCAAGCGAGAGCGTAAACCAATAAGAAGCACATTGACGATTTCTGCGATTTGACTTGCAAGAAGGGGGGAGAATAGCACCGTTTCGTCTACGCGGTTAAGAAACTCAGGGCGGAAGTAGGTGCGAAGCTCTGCAAGCACGTCGTCACGCACACCTTCTTTGAACTCTCCTGTTTGGGCTATGCCTTCCAAAAGTTTATGGGAACCGATGTTTGAAGTCATAATCACAATGGTGTTGCGAAAATCCACGGTTCTGCCTTGGCTGTCGGTGAGTCGGCCGTCATCGAGAAGTTGTAACATGGTGTTAAAAACATCGGGATGCGCTTTTTCAATTTCGTCCAGGAGAACAACGCTGTAGGGTTTACGACGCACAGCTTCCGTGAGCTGGCCGCCTTCGTCGTAGCCAACGTAACCGGGAGGCGCACCGATGAGGCGAGATACCGAATGTTTTTCCATGTATTCGCTCATATCAAGGCGTACCATATTATCTTGGGTGTCAAAAAGGGCTTCTGCAAGGGCTTTGCAAAGCTCGGTTTTACCGACACCTGTGGGGCCGAGAAAAATGAAAGACGCTAAGGGGCGCATAGGATCGGAAAGGCCCGCTCTTGCACGAAGAACAGCATCGGAAACCGCTTGCACTGCCTCATCTTGACCGACAACTCTTTTGTGTAACAAGTTAGGCAAAGAGAGGAGTTTGTCTTTTTCAGACTGTAAAAGTCTGGTTACGGGGATGCCTGTCCAACGTGCCACGATAGAGGCCACATCTTCGGGGTGCACTTCTTCTTTTACCAATCTGCTTTCATTTGTGTTTGCATTGTTATTATCTTTGTTTTTGCCTTCTAGATTGGCCAAACGATTTTCAAGTTCAAGCAAGGTAGAATATTTTAGCTCAGCGGCTTTAGCCAAGTCGTAATTCCGTTCGGCTTCTTCCATGGCAAATTTGGTACGCTCAATTTCTTCTTTGATTTGGCGCACACCGTCGATAGAACCTTTTTCAAGCTCCCATTGCTCACGCAACAGGGTTTGTTTTGCTCTGAGCTCTGAAAGCTCTCCTTCGAGTTTTTGCAAACGCTGTTTAGAAGCTTCATCGGTTTCACGTCTTAAGGCTTCTCGCTCAATTTCAAGTTGCATGACTTTTCTGTTTGCTTCGTCAAGCTCCGAAGGTAAGGAATCAATGTCTGTACGAATCATAGCCGCCGCTTCATCAATAATATCAATAGCTTTGTCTGGGAGTTGACGATCGGGGATATAACGTATGCTGAGACTTACTGCTTCAACAATAGCTGAGTCACTGATGCGTACACCGTGATGCAGTTCAAATTTATCTTTCAATCCACGCAAGATGGAAATGGCATCTTCGGCTGTGGGTTCTTCCACGAGCACAGGCTGAAAACGTCTTTCGAGAGCGGGATCTTTTTCAATATATTTTCTGTATTCGTCAAGGGTAGTTGCGCCTATGCAGTGCAATTCCCCACGAGCAAGCAAGGGTTTTAAAAGGTTGCCCGCATCCATAGAGCCTTCGCCTTTACCTGCTCCTACAATGGTATGGAGCTCATCGATAAAAAGAATAATTTGCCCTTCAGAGCCTTGTACTTCTGCAAGTACGGCTTTAAGACGCTCTTCAAACTCACCGCGATATTTTGCACCGGCAATCAAGGCTCCCATATCAAGGGAAAAAACTTTTTTGTTTTTAAGACTTTCGGGAACGTCACCTTTTACAATACGATGAGCAAGTCCTTCGGCAATGGCGGTTTTACCAACCCCTGCTTCGCCGATAAGCACAGGGTTATTCTTGGTTCTGCGAGATAAAATACGGATGGTGCGACGGATTTCTTGATCTCGTCCGATAACGGGATCGAGTTGTCCTTTTCCGGCCGCTTCCACTAAGTCGCGTCCGTATTTTTCGAGAGCTTCAAAGGTCGCTTCCGGATTAGGACCCGTGATACGATGAGGGCCACGTAATTCTTCCATCGCTTTTTGGAAAGCGGGTTGATTGATATTAAAATTACGGCAAAGATCCCCAAAAAGCCCACTGGGACTTGGAGTGATAAGCTCATAAAAAATATGCTCTACACTTACATATTCATCTTTCATTTTTTTCGCCATGGCATCGGCTTGCGCCAGAGCCTTGGTTACTTTATTGGAAATGGGTATATTATTTATATCGGAAGCAACACCGCTAACCCGTGGGCGTTTGAGCAAAAGACCTTCCAATTCTTTGGCAAATTGTTCAGTATTAACGTTAATTCTGCGCAAAATTGCGGGAACCAAACCTTGCTCTTGACTGACTAAGGCCAGCGCCAAATGTTCGACGTCGACATCTTGATGTTCGTGAGTAAATGAATAATTACGTGCTTGAAGAAAAGCTTCTTGAGCTTTCTGGGTTAATCTATTGATATCCATATATTTTTTCCTTATTTTTTTTATTTTATATAATAAAACAAAGCATTATCAAAATAAGAACATTAGGGTGTGCTTCTGAATTATTTTTTCGAGTGAGGGAACTTTTGGGAAAAGTTCCCCCCTCTCGAGCTCTCCCCCACAAAACTTTTTAATAAAATATGTTAATAACTAGAGCTTGACTAACTATACACGAGAGTTCTTTTTATAGCCTATGAACGATCTGGCTAATTCTCCATAATAAACAGACTTTTTACAAACTGAAATATCTGTATTTTCTGTAACTATTCAACATCAAGAATAATTTGGAAACATATCCTAGGTCATTTTGCTTTAAGTAGTGTATTTGTCAAACCTAATATTAATGCAAAATACTATATTTTTTTTCAGGAAGGGGAGGGTTTGGGAGGGGAAAACTCATTTTTTTCAAAAAAATGGGGTTTCCCTTCCCAATAAAATCTTTAAAAAAGATTATTTATCATGTTCGTATTTTTTTAAACGGGCTTCCAATTCGTCAATCTTTTCCATAAGATCAACGATAATGGCGCCTGCCATGCTTGGCATTTCAAAGTCTTGACAAAGTTTATTGGCTTTTTGTGCTTTAGCCACGTCAATGGCTTTGAATTGTAAATGTTCCGCTTCGGGATCTATGGCTTGTAGCCACCCAAGATCGAACAATTCTTTAGCTCTTTCAAGGGAAATCTCCGCACGCACGGTAAATTCTTCCATACTAAAAAGAGTGGTATCATCTTCATAGGTTTTAACTCGGGTATGACTCGTGGTAATATTGATATTCTGATCGCTCATGGAAGTCGCTCCTAGGAGTTTTCAGCCTCGTCGGCCAGTGCTTGCCACAATTCTTTTGCTTTTTCTGACATATTTTCAAGAGAAGGCGTTTTTATATTAATAATAACGTATTCATCCCCCCTTGCATTTTCAGTGCCGAGCCCTTTGCCTTTAAGACGAAGTTTACGGCCACTGCTACTACCGGCAGGGATATTCATTTCCACTTTCCCTTCAAGGGTGGGAACCTCTACTTTTACACCCAAAACAGCTTCCCATGGATGTACAAAGATTTCTGTACTTATATTTGTGCCATCCACTTTAAACTGTGGGTGTTTGTCGTATTCAATAACGAGGTATAAATCACCATTGGGCGAACCGGGGCCACCTTGACCTGAAAGACGGAGTTTACCGCCACTTTTAATGCCTTTAGGGATATTGACCTTAAGATTTTTAGGGCCGTCACTCGTGTTAAGATTGATATTTTTAGGCCCGCCTTGCAACACATCTTCAAGACTGATATAAACCGTTGCCTCCACGTCTTGACCACGGCGCGGACGCCCACGTCCCTGTCCTCCAAAACCTCCAAAACCACCAAAGCCGCCACCGGCATTGCCTGCGCCGCCGCCTTGACGGAACAACATTTCAAAGAAATCGCTAAAATCGCCACCGCCTGAAAAATTGCCTTGATTAAAGCCGCCGAAACCGCCACCATTTTGAAAATGCTGACCATCTTTCCAATTGGGGCCAAGCTGATCATACATGCGTCTTTTTTCAGGGTCTTTTAATACTTCATGGGCTTCATTGATATCCTTAAAACGCTCTTCGGCTTTGGGATCATCGTGGTTTAAATCCGGATGATATTTGCGAGCCAATCGCTTATAAGCCTTTTCAATTTCATCCTTAGTAGCAGTTTTGGAAACCTCCAAAAGCTTATAATAATCTTTGTAGGATACAGACATGAAACACTCCTGATAAATCTAGTATAAAATCCCTGCATACTGCCGATATAGCAATATCTTTATTTTAAATATATAAAAATAAAATAATATAAAATGCGTTTGCAGAGGTCTCAATATTCTTTCAAAAATTAATACCCAAAAAAATAATGTCAAGCGCTTTGGTTTAATATTACAAGGTAATGTCTTAAAATAAAAAAACTGCAAAAAAATTTATTCTTTTGCAGTTTTATGTTTTCAATATGAAAAATAAATATATAAAATGCTTACGTCAACCAATCAACCAAGTAGAAAGAAGCGGCCCAAACAACACAATCGAGTAAAATTGGTGGAATAACAACCCCTCTTGCAAGGTTTTTGAGCATAATCATAAAAGTAATACCTTTACCGATCACCATAAAGAACATAAATCCGAGAGCGGCCAAGAAGCCCATATCAAAAAACACATAAAAACCAAGAAAAAGACTAATAAGTCCGGGCAAACAAGAGCTTTTCAACTTACCTTGCGGATTATTGATAACTGTATACCTTTTATAGCTTGCTCCGCCTTGCATATTTTGCTGATAAGAAGTGTATTCATCCCCGTAAGCATTATTTTTTCTAAAGGGTTCATTCTCATCTACAATTTCAGGCTCAATCACGTTCTCATGCTTGTTTTGTGTAACTTCTACATCATACAGATTTTTCCTGCAATGCGAACAGGGGTTTTCTGTTGATTCTTGATGGCAATGAGGGCATTTCATACTCTATCCTTGTCAAAAAGTGTGAGAATTATTGTTTACAGCTAGAAGCACATGAACCGCATGAACCACTGCACGAAGCGCTTTTTAAGGCGTTTTCCCTTACAGGTTCCACAACAAAACCCACATCATTTAAATCTATATTTATACCGCCACATTTTTCGAGCAAGCCCTTTTGAAAACAAAAAGTATAGTCTGAAACTTGAAACGTTTCGTCCGTTTCTTGTGCATGGTCAAGCACGAGACCTAAGCGGTGCCCATCATGGCTTGGCGCTAAATAAATACGAATGTCTTGCTTTTCGTGCTCACTAAAATGGCTTTCGAAATCTGCTATAACCGCATCTGATACCTTAATCATTAAAGATACCCCAATTTTTATAAAGACTTTATATTAAAAAATGTATATTTCTACCGAAAACGGCAGAAATATACATATATCATAACTTACTTCAGATCAATTAGATACTGCAAGATCCACCGGATCCACAGCTACCGCATGAACTTCCCTCAGAAGCGAGAGGGGTATCAGGTTCGATAACAAAACCCATATAAGAAATATCTATAGTTGCTCCGCCAATATTGGTGAGCAAAGCTTTATCGATACAAAAAGAAAAACCTTCTACTTCCACAACTTCGTCTTCTGCGTTGGACTCATCCAGAGCCAATGAAAGTTTAGGACCGCGTCAGCCACCGGGGGCTAAAAATACACGAATAGTGGATTTTTGTTTATCCGCAAAAAAGGCTTCGAGCTCTTTTAGAGCGCCATCAGTAAGTTTAATCATAATTTTCCTCCGCTATTTAAAAGCGTAGCTTATTTTTTATAAGGTAATTTTAAGTTCTAGCTCTCGATTTGTCAATAAATATATTTGAATTAATTCAAGCATTTTACAATTTATACAATAGCTCCCCAAAATAACAAAACTATTTTAAATAAATTAATCACAAACTATAAAAATTTTAAAATATCAAGAAAGTATTTGCAAAAAGAATTCTTTGTATTAAAATAGAATATGTTTACAAATTATAAGAACAAGCAGGATATAAACTATGAAAACACTCATGAATGAACAAGAAATACAAAGAAGCTTGGAAAGGCTGGTTTATCAAATATTAGAAAAACACAGCAACACAGAGAACATTATTTTAGTAGGGATTCAACGCCGTGGCGTCGATCTTTCCAAGCGCCTTGCCCAAATCCTTAAAGAAAAAACAGAACAAGATATTAAAATGGGCACACTTGATATCAACCTTTATAGAGACGACTGGACATCCCTTGCCAACTTCCCCGCCATCGGCTCCTCACATATCCCACAAAATATAGACAATGCCTCCATTATTCTCATTGATGACGTTCTCTATACTGGTCGCACCATCAGAGCCGCACTCGAAGCTCTCTCCGATTACGGGCGCCCCAAACAAATTGAATTGCTCGTTCTTATCGACAGAGGACACAGAGAACTACCCATCGCCGCCGACTATATCGGAAAACATATCGATACCGCACGCACCGAACAAATAAACGTTCTTCTCAAAGAAAGAGACGGACAAGACGAAGTTCGCCTGATTCATGGGAGTTAGGCAAAATTATATTTTATTTTGAAGGGGAAACCTCATTTTTGAGGCAAAAATGAGGTTTCCCCGCCTTTCTCGAAAGGCTCCCCTTTCCTGAAAAATCAAATTTATTACTTGAGTTTGATTTCAATTTTAAAATTATACTTTATTCTCAACTTAATAAAAAATGCTCTCTAGCACACAAAATTTTATTAATAAGGAAACAACAATGGAAAAAGAAATTAAATATTTGGAACGTCTTGAAATCATCGTCACCGATGAAGACTTCCCCCTTGCAGAAGCTCTTGTGGGGCAAGCCCTTGTCTATGGGTGGGAAGAAGAAAGTTTGCCTACAGGTGATATCAAGCTCACCGCCCACAGCGAGGAAGCCGTGCAACTGGACGAGCTTAAAAAAGAAATCGAAGCCTACCTCCCACAAGCAGAATGTACACGTTCAAAAATCGTGCAAGATGACTGGACAAATGCTTGGAAAGAATATTTTACCCCCATTGATGTGGCAGATTTTCGCATCGTACCGCCATGGCTCAGTCACGACAATCCAGAAAATAAGCACCTTATTGTCATAGAACCAAAATCTGCCTTTGGCACAGGACATCACGCAAGCACGGTTCTTTGCCTCAAAGCCATTTCAACCTTGCAAAAAGAAGGAAAAATTCTCGCAAAACAAGAATTTCTAGATCTTGGCACAGGAACTGGTATTTTAGGAATAGCTTGCGTGAAATACGGACTTCATGGTTATGGCCTCGATATCGAAACCTTGGCTGTCAGCAATGCCCTTGAAAATAATGAATTGAATGACGTATCAGAGGAAGATTTCCCTGTTGAGCTTGGCAGTATCGACAAAGTTGGTCAAAAACAATACGATATTGTTATAGCTAATATTTTAGCTGCTCCATTAAGAGAAATGGCAAAAGACATTATGGCTGCCGTAAAACCAAACGGTTGCCTCGTTTTGTCGGGATTTTTAGAAGTGCAATGCCCTGACTTGGAAAAAGCCTACGAAAAAATGGGTGCTCCGCGTCGCTTTGTACAAGAAACCGATATGAAGGACGGAAAATGGGTTTCCCTTTATTGGGGATAAGGGAGTGCCCTTGTGAACCCCATTTTAAAGGGTTTCCTTTATAACCGCTTTAGGGACTGTATGAAAATGCAGTCCTTTTTTTGTATTCTTATTTATCTTTCTTATAAAGGCAACTAAAAGATAAAACAAAAGGGCAAGCCCTAGTTTTTCCCCTTTAGAATTCCCCTTTCCTTACCCTTCAGGTTCGCCGTTTGCTTCCCTGTGGTCAGCTTAAGGGCGAACATCTCCTATAACGTTCTTTCATTTTTTAATTGTAGTTTTTACTTTCCCTTTTCGCCTCTCGTTCGTCCCTCACTTCGGGGCTCACATTAAGCAATTGCGTATTTGCTCTTTCATTAAAAATATGAGACCGGGAGGAGCGGTCAACCTAAGAACTTCACCCGAACGCAGTGAGAGGGAAGCAGGTGATGCAATGTATATAACATAAAAAATGAAAGTACATTTCAGACAAGTTCGCCCTTAAGCTGACTGAAAGGAAGCAAACGGCGAACGCCAAGGGGTAAACAAAAGAGGGGTGCAAGGGGAGAAAAAGATAAGGGGCTTGCCCCTTTAGTTTTTCTCCCCTTATAAAATCTATTTTAAAAAAAACAATAAAACATAAAAAAAGGACCATATTTTCATACAGTCCTTAAAGAGCGGTTACAAAGGAAACTCCTTAAAAAGGGGTTCCCAAGGGTGCTCCCTTCTACTTTGCTTGAATTTCAATTTTCACATTGAATTTAGTTTCGAGTTCGGAAAGTCTGTCACGCTTCTTATTAAGGATATAGAAGGCTACATCTTGATCGACATGATGCACGTAGTGACTTTGATTGGTTTTACCTGCCAATTTACTTTTAATGTCTCTCAAAACGCCTTGTGATTGCCATTCCATATTTCTACGAAATCCTGTTCCGCGACAATGAGGACAAGGTTCAGAAGACATGGAAATAGCACTGGTACCTGTTCGTTGACGTACAAGCTCCAATAACCCAAAAGAACTCAATCTACCGACGTCGTGACGAGCTCTGTCGCGTTTCATGGCATTACGCATGCATTTTTCAACTTCACGGCAATGGTTGCGGTCACGCATTTCAATAAAGTCGATAACCACTTGTCCGCCGATGTCACGCAGGCGTAAATGTCTGGCGATGGCTTCCGCCGCTTCCATATTTGTTCTAAACACCATGGATTCAAAATTGCTTTTACCCTGGGTTTTTCCGGAGTTGATATCAATGGCCATAAGCGCTTCGGTTTGGTCAAACACCAATCTTCCGCCTGAGGGCAGATTCACTTCTCTTTTGGTAACTTCTTCAAGCTGATGCAAGATATTAAAGCGTTCCCAAAGAGTGTAGCGTGTATCTTTGTGGACTTTGAGCACATCTTTACGCTTAGAAAAAACAATATGCACCAAGTCTTGCAAAGCGGTTTGTAACTCTTCGGAGTCCACCCAAACTTCATCGATATCTTCGCTCAAATAATCCCTTACAGCGCGGGACGCAAGGTCTGCTTCTTGGTAAATAAGGCTCGGAGCGGTTTTCTCAACTACACTTTTTTGAATTTCTTTCCATGAACGCTTCAAATATTTCAAATCACTTTGAATATTTGTTTTACTTGCGCCTTCGCTGGCCGTACGGATAATAACCCCCATATTGTCACCGGGGTTAATATTGGTAAGAAGCTCACGAAGTCTCGCTCTTTCGATGTTATCTTCTACTTTTCTGGAAACACCGATTTGTTCTTGACCCGGGGTAAGCACAATAAAACGACCGGCAAGAGAAAGCCAAGTAGTCAAAAACGCACCTTTAGAACCTGAAGGCTCTTTCACTACTTGCACCAAAACCTCTTGGCCAACTTTCAACACTTTTTGGATAGGTGGATATTTTGAACCTTCGGTGTGGTGAGTAAGCCAATATTCAGGATGCACTTCATCAATTTGCAAGAAACCATTTTTTCCGCCACCAAAGTTAACAAAGGCCGCTTGTAGGTTGGTGTCCACATTATTGATAACACCTTTATAAATATTCCCACGAATTTTTGCTTGATGCGCCATTTCCACAAAGTATTCGGAAACCACCCCATTTTCAGTGATAACCACTTCTACTTGTTCATCAGGCACAGCACTCACATAAAGAACACGATTGATTTTTTCGACTTTTTGTTCTTTTTGCTCTTCCTTTTTGCCTTTTTGGTGTTTTTTGACACTCATTTCTGCTTCAATACGTGCCAAATCACCGTCTTCCACAATACCTATGTCTACCGCATCTACACTATTAGACGCATTCGCTTCTTTTTCAGCTTTTGCTTTTTTTCCACGCTTAGAACGACGGTTATTTTTAGATTTTAATTCTACTTGCTCAGTATCGGTATTTTTAGTTTTCAATTCAGCATTGTCGACACTTTCACCACCGTCAGCACCATCAGCTTCGGAGGGGCTTACAAAACTTTCTTCCGTAGCATGCTTTTGGTCAAACTCTTGTTCGTTAGAAGAAACCAAAGGTAAAACCGCCTCAACAATGGGAGCTTCATCAATAATTCCAAGTACTCCAAGAGCAGCTTTTTCTCCAAAACCGCCAAGACTTTCACTACCTTGATACGCTGAAACTCCAAAGGATCCGGAAACAAAATCAATTTGCTGCACATCCACGTTTTGATTTTCTGTATTTTCTGACAAATCATCTATCGTGATCACAGTTTCTTGTTTTTTAGAGCGTGTCGTTGCCGTATTCTTCCTACGACCACCGCCTCTTTTTGCTTCATTTGCAGTCGGGCTCTTTTCTGCCTTCACCTCAACAGGAGCTGTTGCGGAAATATCTACAGAATCAACCGGTGGAGTTACTTTTCTAGCACCACGACCTCTTTTGGCAGGCGTTGATTTTTGTGAAGATGCATTATCAACAACGCTCGGTAATAATTTTTCTTGTTGCTCAAGAGGTAGTTTTTCAACGGAATCAAGAGCTGCACGACCATGTGATTCTATGGCAACATCAGTGCCTTGTTCTAAAGAGAGAGTGGATCGGGCTTCCAAAGCAAGTTTTTCATTTTCCGGTAAACTCAATCTTTTGCTTGCTTCCAATGATAACACAGGTTCTTTAGCAGTCTTTTTTGAAGGGCGGCCGGGTTTTCTTTTTTCGTCTTCAAGGCTTTGTTTGGCACTTTGTGTCGCTGTGCTTCGACGTGTTCTGCTTTTTGCGACAGGGCTTTGTTTTTTTCTGCTGTCAGAAGTAGCTTGAGCAGAAGTTTCTACCTCGGCAGTGTCATTTGTTACTGTCTTCTCTTGAGAGGTTTCTTCAGGTTCTACAGATTTGTTTTGAAGTACTTGAGTATTTTTGTCTTCTGGCAAAACATTTCGTTTGGAAAAAATATCTTCAGCAATAGGAGCAACTTTAGATTTTGGTTTAGCAGGGCGTCCTTTCGTTCCACGTTTAGCTTGGGTTTTCACTTCAGCTTCTGCAGAAGCTTCACCAATTATAATATCTGCTGACGGTGTTTTTTTGGTGCTTTGTCTGGCTGTAACTTTTCCGGCAGGTCGACCTGCCTTTTTCGGGGAAACAGAATTTGTCTTTTCTCCCGAAAGTACTTCCTCATTTAATTTTACTTGCTCGAAAACGGCTTCAGCTTGAGAGGCTTCAAAGGGGGAAGTTTTGGCATTTTTACGCGGACGACCGGCTTTTTTCACTTTTTTTTCATCATTCATAAGGTATAAGTCCTAAAATTTTATTTTTATCTACTAATTCAGAAGGATAGAGACAGATAAGCGCAGCATATTGTGATATATCCAATAGCGACAAACGGCTTTGATTTTGTCATCAGAAAATGCTTGATATGATTAATTCGTTTAAAATTTGCAATTCAAAGTAGAATCAACGAATTATTTTACAATGACAACCATCTAAAATACCAAAAAACCATTCATTCTATAAATAAAAATTTTCAGAACGCGCGCACAACTAATCTGATAAATATCCTATCCCCGAAATTTAGTACTTGGCAAAGTTAAAAAAATGAAACTACAAAGAGTTGAACAAGAATAATTTAACCTTGCTTTTTTCATTCATAAGTGATTATATCAATTTTTTCAAGTAAAAACACATTAAAATAAATTAATTTTTTTAAACAAGTTCAAAAGAGGTAATAACATGAATAATAAAACAGAGTTACGAAAATACGCCTATAAACTGCGTCAAGAGTTATACCAAGGCCCCGAACACGCAGAATTTGCTAACCTCATTCAAAAGCACGTGCTCGAAAGCGATTTTTATAAAAATGCTAAAAACATTTGCATGTATGCATCAGTTAAAAGCGAAGTAACCACCACAAAAATTGCCGAACAAGCATTTTTAGATAAAAAAAATGTGTATTACCCCCTTTGTCATAAAGAAGAAGCCGGAATTATGCATTATGCACTTTGTAAATCTGTAGATGACTTACAAAACGGCCTTTACGATATTCCCGAACCTAAAGCCCACTGTCCTTTTATTTCTAACGAAGAACTCAACACCGAGGACACACTACTTCTTGTACCTGCACTGCTTTTTGACAAACAAGGTTTTCGTCTGGGCTACGGACAAGGGTATTATGATAGGTTTATGGCACAACTTCCCAAAACCGTTTGTATGGGGCTTGCTTTTGCGCCTCACGTCCAAGAAACTCTCCCCCATGAAGCTTGGGATTTAGCCGTAGATTACCTAACCACAAACGAAAACATATCAAAAATTATAAAGTAATTTTGATTTTTGATTTTTGATTTTTGTTATATTTTATTTATTGGGAGGGGGAGAACCTATTTTTTGAAAAAAATAGGTTCTCCCCCTCGCAAACCCTCCCCCTCTCCACAAAAAACTTTAATATTAAACAGTACAATTTTTTGCAAAATCTGCACTTGTGAATGAGAGCGAGTGGGCTACAGGACGTAGTCCCGAGCGTCATCTATAAGGTCAATGCAGAACCACGCAGTGTGAACGAAACAAGAACCACGCTATTTTGTGAGTGAGAGCGAGTAGGCTACAGGATATAATTTAATTTTTTATTAAAACTTGGTTGACAAAACAAAAAGACCTCTTACTTTATATAATAAGCTTGTCTGCTTAATATTTTTGCAGTGTTATTATTTTTTAAGAACAGATGACTTGAAAACATGCAATGCTTCAATATCGTCACCGAAGCGTTTACTATTAACTTTTATTCCGGTAGCTTTTTCATCATTTAACCTTTAAACTCTTACATTTAACCTTTAAAATTTCTTTAACCTTTAAAATGTATTTCAAAAAAAATTGTCCGGAGCTTACCGGCTATTTAACAGGCTTCCTTACAACAACCAACATAAGCTTGCCTCATTGATAAAATAAAGTAATCACGTATAACAATCGATAAAACGAAACACGTATAACATTAGGAGATTCATTTGCAATCAGTGTTTAACGTTATGCTAAAGGCACAGAGTGAAAATATATGGCATTGTATTTTGTAGACAAGCAAAAAAATGTGCCGTTAGCTTATATAAAAAATAACTATAATAAATAAAAGCCCATAATCAGGAGATTTATGGGCTTTATCTATTTAAAGATGACGCTCGGGGCTACGTCCGTGTACCCCATTCACTCTAAGGCATAACAGTATTCAAAAAACACTCATTTATCGAGTAAGCAAGGCTCATTCTATTCGTGCTTTTTGCTTATCAATCTCGCTTATGTTCAAATGATAAGTTTAGAACATTTTTTGATTAATCTTTTTTAGAAATGCTCTAAAAAATATATAAATTTGGTTTTTCAGGAAAGGGGGAGTTTGAGGGGGAAAACCTCCAGCTAATATTGAGCAAAGCGAAATTTAGCGGCATTTCGAGGTTGACTCAAAAATAGGGTTTTCCCCCTCAAAAAAACTTATCTTAAATCTCTAAACAATATTTTCTTGCATCAGCCTTTGTAGTTCCTTGTGTGCATCTTCGGGAACTTGCCCTTGTTTTTGTGCTATGTGATTTAGATTTTGGATAGCATCACATTCTTTTAAGTAGATAGGTGCAATATCTTCTTCTTGCCAATGGGCAATTTTCACCATTCCATACAAGGCTTCCATGCTGGGATTATCAAAACGTTCCGAGAGTAAACAAGATTTTCCCTCATAATATTCTTCGTAACATTGCCTATGAGCAGAAAGAGCGCTCCCAAGGACATAGTGAGGGTATTCACAATTCGCCCATGCTGATGAGGGTAACTTTGGTATACTTAACTCGCTTTCAAGAGAAAGATTTGAAGAAGTGTTTGAGCTTGGAGTTGGAATAAGCACTGTTGGAGCCATGGCGACCGGCAATCCGTAAGGATCGAAAACAAAGTCAGCCATGTGTACACTATTTCGTGTGCCCGTCGTCAAAACTCGCACAACTTCCCCGCTTTTACCGCCAATGCTTGCCGCCAAGCACTGCATATAATCTAGGGGTGCTTGTAAACATGTTTTATGCATCCTGAGACTGCGAACAATACCGGACGCAATGACCGCACCGATACGTATCCCCATAAAATTGCCGGGGCCCGCCACACTTGCCACATGACTTATGTCGCGGACTGAAAAGCCTGTTTTTTTACACGCCCTTTCAATGGCAACAAACATATCGTCTGTTCCATTTTTTTGGGGGTAGTACTCCTCGGCATAAAGGATACGTTCGACATCCGCCAATAAAAATTGAACACGTTTTTCAGCGGCATTTAAAACTAAATAAAGTTCTTGCATAAATATCCCGATAAAAAATATTATCCAAACCAACGCATAACATCGTTAAAGGTTGCAAAAACCATAAGTCCGATGAGCAAAAATGCTCCTACTTGCATGGATTTTTCTTGAATAACTTCAGGAACAGGACGGCGAATAATCATTTCTATAAAGCAAAAAACAATCATACCGCCATCAAGCACGGGAATAGGCAAAAGGTTTAGTAAGCCCAAGTTTACACTGATAAGGGCGGTTAGCAAAAGAAGGGAAACAATACCTGCCTTTGCTTGTTCGCCAATCATTTGACCAATAAGAATGGGGCCACCCACCGCATCGGCAGACACTGAGCCTGTCACCAATTTTTTCAAACCTGTGAGCGTAAGCGCCATCATATCCCAAGTTTGTGTAAAGCCTTGAGTTATGGCTTGCCCAAAGGTCAATTCTTCATACCGCACGCTTCCCAAAGGTTGCACACCGATAAGCCACGCTTTTTCTTCTTCACCAAAAATATTGGTACGCATCATTTCTTTTGGAATAAGGTTCAGCTTGATCTCTGCACCATCTCGCTCAACCAAAAGGTTCAGCGCTTTTCCTTCAGATGCACCTACTATGGCTGGAACTTGATCCCATTTATCAACACTTACGCCGTCAATGGCTAAAATCAAGTCGCCACGAGTAAGTCCTGCTTGTATTGCCGGAGAATCCTCTGTAACATTGCCAATTTCAGGTAAAGCAATGGCAAGACCGGAGGTAAAAGCAAGACCGGCATAAATAACAAACGCCACCAAAAGGTTCGCAAAAGGTCCTGCAAAAGCAAGCACCATACGTTGCCACGGGGGTCGATTATAAATCGCCTCTTCGTCTGTAAAACCAAGTTCTTCTACTTCCTTATTATATTCCCCAACAGCGGCTACATAACCACCAAAAGGCAACCAAGAAAGTCTGTACTCTGTTTTACCTTTTTTGAAGGCATACAGTTTGGGCCCCATGCCAATGGAAAAGGTAATTACTCCAATCCCCATGGCTCTGTTTGCCAAAAAATGTCCAAGTTCATGAAAAAATATCAACCCACCAAAAACTAAAGTAATGGCAAGGGCTGAGTCCCAGTACGAAATAATGTTTGTGAGAAATTCCATATCATATCTTCTAAATTAAAAGTTAGTTTTTACATCAACACATATAGAGAACAGGTGTTTGAACACTTATCGAACATAATTAACAGGCCCGACAATTCTTCTGGCGTGTATAAAATGATTCCCCCAGTAACCACCTTTCAGTGGCTCAATTCGCACATTAGATCTGGAATTTGGGGCGTGAATAAATCTATTTCTACCAAGATACATGCCTGTATGCAAACCATTAGGCGCTTCTCTTGATTTAAAAACCAATATATCACCCGGACGCAAAGAATTTTTTGGAGCTTTTTTACCTGCTTTTGTTTGCTCTGTCGTTATCCTTGGAACGGTGATTCCATGTTGCTGGTATGCCCAATAAATCAAACCTGAGCAATCAAAACCTTTTTTAGGAGTTTCACCTCCAAGACGATAACGACGTCCTTCTTGAGACTTTGCAGTTCCAACAACTTTTTGTGTGATCACAACTGCGTGCTCACCACTTAACGCTTCAGGATTATCAGTAATTTTTTTAGAACCGCAAGCAGACAAGGTAAGCATTAATAAGCAAAGAAAAAAGGGAAATACTATTTTTTGATAACGCATACAATCCTTTTTAACATAAACATGCACTGTCATATAAACATAAACAAATCAAATAAAACGTATGAGGAAAAGGGGGAGAAAAACTCCCCCCCCCAGTTTGATGACATCCCCTCACTTCGTGTGGCTTTGCACCACTTTTGACAGCAAAGCTGTCAAGCGGAAAGGCACAAAAATCAATCATTTAACGGTGAAGCAAAGCTTCCCCTATTCTTGACTTTTGGGTCGTATTGACTTTGTCAACACTCCGAGGGGAAGCAAAGCTCCCCCTTTCTAAAGAACAATAAAGACAGTACGTTAAAGTGTTATTTTTTTACAAATCAACCTAATCGTTTTTAAATACAGCTCCCGTTGCCGCAGAAGTTACCATTTTGGCGTAGCGACGAAGAACAGAAGTTCCCATATTAAGCTTTGGAGCCTTATATTCGGCACGACGTTTTTCAAGTTCCGTGTCATCCACCAAAAGCTCTAAACTACGGTTTGGGATATCCAAACGGATTTTATCACCGTTACGCACAAGACCAATGGGGCCACCTTCGGCGGCTTCAGGGGAAATGTGACCAATAGCCGCTCCCCTTGTGGCGCCACTAAAGCGACCATCGGTAATCAACATAACTTCTTTATCAAGACCCATACCGGCAATTGCGGAGGTAGGCCCTAACATTTCTCGCATACCGGGGCCACCCTTAGGGCCTTCATAGCGAATAACCACACAGTCACCGGCTTCCACTTTACCCGCCAAAATAGCGTCCATAGCTTCTTCGGCTTTATCAAAAACCTTCGCGGTGGTTTCTCTTTGGTGCATTTCTGGAGCAACCGCACTTTGCTTAATAACCGCTCCCAAAGGTGCAATATTACCACGCAAAATAGCAAGACCACCTTGCACTGAATATGGGTTTTCCAAAGAACGGATAACCTCATAGTCGAGCACGCAAACTTTATCATCGCTAATATTGGTTGCAAGGCTTTTACCGGTCACAGTAAGAACATCACCGTGAACCAAATCTTTTTTCAAAAGCTCACCCATAACGGCCTGCACACCGCCCGCACGGTACAAATCTTCCACAATGTGGTGTTTACCGGCCGGAGAAAGTTTACAGAGGTTAGGAGTTACACGGCTGACTTTATCAAACAACTCCAGGTCAAGATTAAGTCCCGCTTCTGCAAAAATAGCGGGAAGGTGAAGCACAGTATTGGTGCTTCCACCAAGTGCCATATCCACCGCTACGGCGTTGTGTACGGATTTTTCCGTCACAATATCACGAGGACAGATATTATTTTTTACAAGCTCAAGCACTTGTTCACCCGCTTCTTTGGCAAGGCGGATACGAGCGGCAGAAACAGCAGGAATGGTGCCGTTACCGGGAAGTGCAAGACCAATCGCCTCTGACAAACAGTTCATGGAGTTTGCAGTAAACATACCTGAACAGGAGCCACAACCGGGGCAAGCACTTTCTTCAATCTTAGTGAGTTCTTCTTCATCCATGGCACCGATTTTATACTTTCCGACCGCTTCAAAAACACTGTTTAGGTCTGTGGCGCTTGGACCGGCCATCATAGGCCCACCGCTTACAAGCACAGCAGGAATATTTAAACGTAAAGCCGCCATAAGCATCGCAGGAACACATTTGTCACAGTTTGGAATTAGTACCAAACCATCAAAAGGGTGCGCCATAGCCATAATTTCTATGGAGTCGGCAATGATTTCACGAGAAGGCAAAGAATAACGCATTCCTTCATGGTTCATAGCAATGCCGTCACAGACGGCAATAGCAGGAAATTCAATGGGAGTACCGCCGGCGGCTCTGACGCCGGCTTTTGCGGCTTCCGCTATTTTATTGAGATGTATGTGGCCCGGTACAATTTCATTGGCGGCGTTTACCACACCAATCAAAGGACGATCTATTTCTTTTCTGGTTAAACCAAGAGCCGCCAACAAAGAACGATGAGCCGCTCTTTCTTGTCCTTTTTTCATAATATCACTGCGCATATATACTCCGATTATATAGATTTACATCTCTCGCCTTTTTTATTTTTACACTCATAATACTGCAAAAAACTAAAAAGTAAGAAGTTTCAAATTTTTCTCAGATGACCATAATAAATTATTTTAGGAAAAACAACTTTAATTTAATAGGTTAACAAGATAAGTTGTGTTCTGGGGCGCTTTATGGGAGGGGAGAAAACTTGTTTTGTACACAAAAAAAGCGTTTTTCCATCCTTAAAAATATTGGGCAAACCCTCCCCTTTTCCAAAAAAAACTTTAATAGAGAGAACGAGAGACTACAGGACGTAACTTCAAGCATCATCTGAAAATTAAACAAAAAGAGGATATTTTTGACAAAATTTTTTGTTATTAAATAGAAAAAGGCACAAATTACTTTGCGCCTTTTGGGAATCGGACACCCGATAACAACCGTTACCGTTGCTTCTTTTCAGATCTGGCGGGGTTGGCGGCGCTACCGCCGTCCGATTCCCTAGAGAAACAAGGTAAAGATTAATTGTTCCTTTGTCAAGAAAAATTATTTTTTGATTTTATTTTTGAAGGGGAACCTGTTTGCTTATTCTTGGGAGGGGGTTTTGGGGAGGGAAACCCCCTTTTGTGTTTGACCTAGCGGATGACGCTCGGGGCTACGTCCTGTACCCCACTCGCTTTCGCTTACAAAAAGCGCGGTTTTTGTTTCGCTCGCACTGCGTGGCTTGTCACTCCCTGTGACATTTGTGAACAAAAGCGATATATTTTAATATTAAAGTTTTTTGTGGATAGGGGGAGGGTTTGGGAGGGGGAGCACCTATTTTTTTCAAAAAAAAGGGGCTCCCCCTCCCAATATTATAAACTAAAATAACAAGCATAAAAATCTTTGCTTGCGGGGAATGTGCTTTGCAAGTATACTGCACTGGACTATTTAGATTAAAAAGAAAGATTTTATAAAATATCACATATATTTTAGAGTCTTGTAGCTTTGGAGGCATATATGTTTGTTTATCTTATTGGAGCAGGTCCCGGTGATCCCGGTTTGATTACAGTTAAAGGTTTGGATGCGCTTTCCCGTGCGGACGTAGTTGTTTATGATTATTTGGCCAGCGACATTTTGCTAAGTAATGTACGTCCCGATGCGGAAAAAATATATGTAGGAAAAATTGCCGGTAACCATGCTTTGCCACAAGAAGGCATTAATGACTTGCTGGTACAAAAAGCGAAAGAGGGTAAGGTTGTAGCCCGTTTAAAAGGCGGAGACCCTTACATTTTCGGCCGTGGTGGCGAGGAAGGAAGAGCCCTTTTTGATGCGGGGGTTCCTTTTGCGGAAGTTCCCGGTATCAGTAGTACCGTGGCAGGCCCTGCATATGCGGGTATACCTGTAACCGACAGAACAGCTTCTTCATCCGTAACCATTATTACAGGCCATGAAGATCCCACCAAACCCGATTCTGTTCATAACTGGGACGCCTTGGCAAAAAGCGCGTCGACACTGGTTTTTGTAATGGGCATGAAAAATCTCCCCGACATTTCCAAAAATTTGATTAATGCGGGAATGGATCCCAATACTCCGGCTGCGTTGGTGCACTGGGGAACTATGCCTCAACAACGCTCCTTGGATTCTACTTTGGAAGATTTGCCTCAAGCGGCGATACGTGAAAGCTTTACCAATCCTTCTGTTATTGTTGTGGGCAAAGTTGTTTCCTTGCGTGATAAACTCAATTGGAATGAAAACCGTCCGCTTTTCGGTAAAAACGTGGTCATCACTCGTTCACGTGAACAGTCCAGTGCCATGCTTTCCATGCTTCTTAATTTAGGCGCAAACCCTGTTCAGTTCCCTACGATTTCTATTGAACCTATGGACAGCTATGAAATTTTGGACAAAGCCATTGCGGAAATTGAAAAATTTGACTGGATTATTTTCACTTCGGTAAACGGCGTACAACATTTTGCAAAGCGTTTACGTGCCCTCGGAAAAGACAGCCGTGCCCTTGCCAAAGCTAAATTTGCCGCCATCGGTCCTGTGACCCGTAAGGAAGTGGAAACTCTCGGTATTATTCCTGACTTTGTGCCTGAAACCTATGTAGCGGAATCCGTTGCCGAAGGCCTTGTTAATCTTGACATTAAAGGAAAGAACATTCTTATTCCTCGTGCCTTGGAATCAAGAGAAGTTTTACCTGAAGTCTTGGAGAGAGAGGGCGCACATGTTACTATTGCCCCTGTTTATCAAACAAAATTGGCAACAGGTAATAAAGAAGAACTTTTGGAAGCCCTTAAAAAAGATTCTATTGATTGCATAACCTTTGCTTCTTCTTCCACTGTGCGTAATTTTATGGACAATATCCCTATGGATGTGCTAAAAGCGTGTGAAAACTTGCGCTTTGCTTCCATCGGCCCCATCACTTCCAACACACTGAAAGAATATGGCTTTGAAGCCCACATGGAACCGGAAGATTTCACCATTCCGGCACTTTTGGGAGAAATCACAAAGTATTATTCCCCTGAAGTGGATTTAGCTTCTCCATATTATACATCTTTACTCAATATGGAAAAAAGAAACTCATAACAGTAGCTGAGAGGGCACGAGAATCTAATTTGAAGGATTTCACCCCTCATACTCCCCGACAAATAAAAAGGGGGAGAACGATTCCCTTTGGAACCCTCATAAATGTTCTTTTTACTTGCCTATGCAAGTAAAAAGAACATTTATGAGGGTTTGGGGGAAATCATTTCCCCCCAAAAAAAGAAAAATAAACAAATTAGATTGGCGTGGCTAAAAGGGAATACCTATGTGTTTAAAAATTGCAATACTCGCTTCAGGCAGCGGATCCAACGCCCAAGTTATTTTTGAAGCCATCGAAAAAGGTTTGCTCAACGCAAAAGTTTGTTTGGTTTTTTGTAACAAAGAGGGCGCAAAGGTTCTTGATCGTGCGAAAAAATATAATATTCCTACAGCTTGCTTAGACCACAAAGCTTTTGCAAGCCGTGAAGATTTTGATCGCAAAATGTCTTTGCTTATTAGAGAGCACGGAGCGGATACTGTGGTTATGGCCGGTTATATGCGTATGGTCACTCCCTATTTTCTCAAAGAATTTGAAGGGCGTGTACTTAATATCCACCCTGCAATTCTTCCATCTTTTCCCGGTGTGCATGGTGCTAAAGATGCTGTGGACTATGGCATTAAATTTTCGGGTTGTTCCGTACACTTTGTCAGCGAAGAAATGGATGCGGGGCCTATCATTATTCAAGCCATATGCCCCTGTCACCAGGCTGACAGCGAAGAAACTTTGCAACGAAGAATACACGCACTGGAACATAGAATTTATGTGCAAGCGATTGAGTGGCTGGCACAAAATCGTTTAGAAATAAAAAATCATACCGTACACCTTGCCCCCAAAAGCGATATAGCAACTTCTAAAGCAAGTGTACTTGGTTATGGTGAAGACAAAGAAAAATATGACCTAGGCGCCATGATTTTCCCTCCTTTAGAGGAAGGGTTTTAGCAAATCAAGAGTAGAACTTTTGCGTAACATATTGAAGAACGAGAGGATTTTGTATGGATATACGTATTGATACTACAGAAAAACACTATTTACTTGCTCTTGCACGACAAGTTCTTGAAGTAGCCGCCAAAGAAAAACGAGCATTAAAGAAGGATGAAATACCTCCCCTACCCTCCGCTCAAGGTGCACTTCTTGAAAACATGGGAGCCTTTGTCACCTATCATCTTGAGCAAGAATTACGTGGTGAAGCCCAAAGGCAATTGCGCGGCTGTATAGGCCTTATGCAAGTAGATTTTCCCTTGTGGCAATCTGTTTTGAAAATGGCTTACAGTGCGGCTTGCGAAGATCATCGTTTTGGCCCTATCACCGAAGAGGAACTGCCTTTTATTCACCATGAAATCACCATTTTAGGCCCAATTTTTCCAAGTAAAAAGGAAGATATTATCCTTGGAAAGCATGGAATTATCTTGCAAGCGCATCACAGAAGGGCTGTCTTTTTACCCCATGTCCCCATTGAACAAGGTTGGGATATGCATACCACCTTGGTTCATCTTTGTCGAAAAGCGGGATTGCCAAAAAACACTTGGCAAGACGATAACACAGAATTTTTTTGTTTTGAGGGTCTTATAATACAATAACATCACACGTCATTTCAACCTATAAATAAACTTTTTTCGTTTCCAAAAAAAATCTAACAAATTAAAGTTTTTTTTGGAAAAGGGGAAGGTTTTTGAAGTGAAAAAACGCTTATTTTTGTTCACAAAAAGGTTTTTCCACTCCAAAAAAAAACAAATTGGAATGACGTGATAACATCATTTGTGAGGATTAGTTATGAAATTGAGCATTTTTCCCAAGTTTTTGCTTTTGGCATCGGCTCTTTTTTTGAGCGCACCACAGTTTACACAAGCCAATGAAAGCTTACCCAATACCCCCAGAAAAGTGGCAGATAAAGTAAGCCCGATTTTGGTAGAATTTAACAGTAACGACAGTATCGGCTCCATGCTCTCCACACGATTAAAAGAACTTTTTAACACCAGCAATCTTTTTCAACTGGAAGGAAGAGATATTCCAAAATTCCGTATTCTCATTACTTCTGTTCCTGAATTTGAAACTCGTCCCGCTGTGGGCAGTGCATATTCTGTGGTTTGGCTCTTTTCTTTGAGCGATGCAACCCTAAGACATTACTTAGCCACAGAAACAGGTGTAATTTCAGCTGATGGAGTAGACGATTTGGCGGCTCGCTTACTTGAAAAGACAGATAACTTAGTTACTCGTTACTCCTACCTTTTCCCTGAGAAATAAGTCGTTATTTTCAGCAAAACACAAGACAACACAATATGTTTTAGGATAATAAATGGATTTACCGGTTAGATTAGATAGTAGCGCTCAAGCACAAAGAGTTTTAGTGCTTGGCGGAAAAAGTGGTATGTTGGGACAAGCCCTTGTTAAACGAGGAAAGTCTCTTGGTTATGAAATGCATACCTTAGGCAGAGAAGACGGCGACATTTTAGACATGGATTTCTTGGAAAAACAATATGTTCGTATTAATCCACATATTATTTTCAATACCGTTGCTTACACCGCCGTAGATTTAGCAGAAGAAGAAAGCCCCAAAGCCTTCCTTGTAAATAAAAGTTTTGCAGAAAATGTTGCTCGTCTCATTCGAAACACATCAACATATTGTATTCATTACAGTACAGATTTTGTTTTTGATGGCAAACAACATTCAGCGTACACAGAAGAAGATTCAACAAATCCCCTTTGCGTTTATGGCGCCTCAAAACTTGCGGGTGAGCATGGTTTTTTGGGAATTGACAATGCCGCAGTGTTTAGAACGGCATGGTTATTTGGCTGTGGACGTAAAAATTTTGTCAGCACCATTAGTAAGCTTGCCAAAGAAAAGCCTATCTTGCAGGTAGTGCATGATCAAGTAGGCTCCCCTACTTGTACTTTTGACTTGGCAGAAATGAGCTTTTTGGCAGCACAAAAAAGAGTGTGTGGACTGTATCACGCTGTCAACTCAGGCTCAGGCAGTTGGTGTGATTTGGCAAGTGAAGCAGTAAGCTTACTCAACCTTTCCACCTTTGTTGAACCTATAACTACGGAACAGTGGCCACAAAAAGCCACAAGACCAAAGTACTCCGTACTTTCCAACAAAAAATTAAGCCAAGCACTTAATTACGAACCACGCCCATGGGTGCAAGCATTAAGAGAATATCTTTTTGAATGCATGGATGATTTTAACTCATAAGTTTTTTCGGAACAAGAAATGAACATTTTTCAAAGAACATGCGAAGCCTTTAAAGGCAGTGTTATTGATGCCACTCAAGTGGCCAGAAACCTTTTCCCCATGATTATCGCCATTGTCATTTTCATTAAGATACTGCAAGAACTATCTTTATTACAGTATCTTGCCATGCCCTTTGAGCCGGTTATGGAGCTTATGGGTTTACCGGCGGAACTTGGTATTGTATGGGTTTCTGCCATGCTTATGGGGATTTATTCCTCTGTTGCTCTTGTTCCGAGTGTTATGGCAACCCTTCCTCCTTTAACTGTTGCCGATGCGACGGTTTTAGGTCTGGTTATTCTTATTGCCCATGGCCTTATTTTAGAAACAAAGCTGGCAGGTCAATGTGGCTTATCTATGCGTTTTCAACTGATTTTACGCCTTGTTATTGCTGTCATAAGTGGCTATATTCTTCACATTGTTTGTGAGCACTTTCAGTTAGGACAAGGACAAGCTACTATTTTCTTACTCACTCAAGACACAAAAACTTTAGGTGGTTGGGCTCTTGGCGAACTCATGAATTTAGGACAAATTTTTTGTTTTATGATTTTGGTGATGGGTTTTAACAGAGCTCTCAACTATTTCAATATTTCCTATTTTTGCGGAAAAATCTTACGTCCGCTTTTTCGACTTTTGGGACTTTCGGAAAGTGCTACCAATGTTATGATCATCGGAATTTTTCTCGGTATTTTATACGGTGGCGGAATCATTATTAAAGAAGTCAGAGAAGGCAGACTGTCAGACGAAGACAACTTTGCCTCCATGAGTTTTATGAGTATTGCCCACGCTCTTGTGGAGGATACTATTCTACTTATGCTCATCGGAGGTTCTCTCTGGGGACTTCTTTTTATGCGATTGATTGTAGCGCTTCTTGTAGGGATTGCCATCAATGTTTTATATACTAAGCGTAAATTGGCAACCGCATAAAGTTTTTTTGTTTGGATAGTGTCGTCAAATGCACGTCATTCCAATTTGATGTTTCTCAAGTAAAATCTGGCACAGACATAATCAACACGAATGTTTTGACGACTCTATCTAAAAGGAACAGCATGAAAATCTGGATTAATACCGGTGAGCTTTCAGCAGACGTTCAAAGCGCCGCTGTGCTTACAGAACTCAAAAAGATTCAACCGAATCTTGAAGCTGTTGGCATGGGAGGAGACAATTTAGAAAAAGCGGGTATGCGCTGTTTGCACCGTATAGAAGAACTGTCAGTAATGGGTCTTGGAGAAGTGATTAGGGTTCTACCGAAAATTTTCATGTTGCTAAGACGTATTAGAAAAAATCTGGAACTGGAAAAACCTGATGCGGTTCTTTTAACCGATGCGCCGGACTTTAATTTTTTCGTGGCTCGTATGGCCAAAAAACTTAATATTCCTGTCTACTACTTTATACCTCCAAAAGTTTGGGCATGGCGAAAAAAAAGAATCAACTTCCTAAAATCAAATATAAAAAAAATTTTTTCTATTCTTCCTTTTGAGCAAGAATTTTATGAAGAAAACAATATTGCCGTAGAGTATGTGGGCAATCCACTTGTTTCTCTCGTGAATTACGATCGGATTTCCGAGATTAAACCAAGCAATCATAAGATCGGACTTATGCCTGGAAGCAGAAAAAAAGAAATAGAAAGTCTGTTGCCACAATTTGCCAAATGTGCAGAAATTTTACAGCAAACCCATCCGAAACTTGAATTCCATTTAATCAAAGCCCCACATTTCAGCGACGATTACATAAAAAAATTTTGGCCGACTAACGTAAAACTTCATATTGAACACCCCGAAAATCGTTACGCATTCATGCGCACCTGTCCTTTCCTTTTAGCAGCCTCCGGAACCGCCACGCTCGAAAGTGCGCTTGCGGGTGTTCCTACCATTGTTTGTTATATCGTCAGTCCTATGACGGCTTTTGTAGCCAAAAAAGTATTAAAAATTAAATATGTCAGCCTTGCCAACCTTATTGTAAACAAAGAGCTTTTCCCTGAATGCTTACAAGAAAACGCCACCCCCGAAAATATAAGCAAAATTGCACAAGAATGGCTCAATAACCCCAGTATTCTAGAACAGAAACGCGACGAGTGCGAACATCTACGCGAACTTTGCGGCGACGACCAAGGTGCAAAACGAATGGCAAATTCTTTAATTAGAGACTTGTATGCAAAAAAAGACTAAAAAACAGTCGTAATTTCACGTCATTCCAATTTACCATAAACCTAACAGTTTGATATAATAAAAAACATACTTTTTTTTAATTTACTGCCCCATTATTAAATTTTTTTGAGGAAAGGGGGAGGGGTTGCCCAGTATCTTTAAGGGTGGAAAACTCCCTTTTGTACACAAAAGGGGTTTTCCCTCTCCCAATAACAAGCAAATTGGAATAACGTGGGCCTTAATTTTATGTATAGGCTTTTTACTTGACGCTTAGGTTTTTTTTAATTATTATGATTGTAGTATAATTATAAAACCTAGGGGATTCCATGGCTTTCAAAAAGTATCAAATTTTTATTTTTGATGAAAAAACAGGATCTCGCCGTACATTGTATTTTAAAAGTGTGTTTTTTAGCACTTGCTTTTTGATTTTTTGTTTACTCATCGCCGGCAACGTTTTTTTGGGCATTGAATATGTAAATAATAATTTTGTTCAAGCGGAACTTAATGAAATAAAACTCAAAAATGAAGATAAGGACGCAAAATTATTAGAACTTCTTGCAGAACTAAACACTTTACAGGAAGATATAGAGCGTATTCGACAGTTTAACAATAAATTACAAGTACTGGCCGGAAAAGATTCCGATGCAAATGAAGTAAGTAATATTGGTGGTATAGGCAACATTGAAGTAGATATGCTTCCGCTTCACCGCCAAGATTTGGCGGCACGCAAAATCCACAGCTTCATCGACCAACTTAAAAAAGATGTACAATTAGAAGAAGTTGCTCAGCAAGATCTCATTTTATTTTTGCGTGAAAACGCAAACAAACTTGCGTCAACTCCTTCCATCTGGCCTGTTGAAGGTGGATTTGTCACATCGAACTTCGGAATGCGCACAGCTCCTTTTACCGGAGTGCGCAGACTTCACAAAGGTATTGATATTTCGGCTCCCATTGGCACGCCGGTTGTAGCTCCTGCCAGAGGAAAAGTTATTTTTGCTGGAAACGACGGGGCGTATGGATTAAGTGTTGAAATCGATCATGGCAGTGGCATCATTACCCGTTATGCTCACCTTAATAAGTTTCATGTCAAAAAAGGCGATTTAGTCGAACGTGGTCACCGTTTTGCAGATGTAGGCAATACAGGCAGATCTACCGGTCCTCACTTGCATTATGAGGTTGTGGTCAACGGTATTGCTACTAATCCAAATGCGTATTTACTAAAAGACTAATCTTAATACTAACCAATCTATAAAGAAAAAGAGAGCATTCTGTGGTCAATATTCTTGATTTCGCATTGTTTCGTTTATTAAACGACTATTCACGCTTCCCTGTTCTTGATTTAATCATGCCTGTTTTTGCACATCCATACTTTGTTCTGGCTTTTGCTCTTATTCTTTTGGCAAGCTTTACCATTATTTGCCGTAAAGTTTACGGTGAAGCAATGTGGCGTACCATAGCTTTATCTTTTTTATTGCTTGTTTCCGTAGGGATAGCCTTTACCGGTTCAAATTTTTGGAAAAACACTTTTGAGCGCTCCAGACCTTATGAAACACTTCCTCAAATTATCTTTTATGATGGACAAAAAGATGCATGGATAAAGACAGAGCTCCTACAAAATGCATCTCAAAAACCTGAAACCGCTTTATCTGCATCTGAAAATACACAAACGACCGAAGCTGAAAAAATTTCGATAGAATCTGCTAACGAACTTCTGGCAGAGAAAGTTAAACAAGTCACTAACGAGCAGTATAACTTAGAAATTATTTCTCCAACACATCTAGAAGAGCTTCACAATAAATCAGGTTTTTCTATGCCCTCTGCTCTTGCGGCTATATCGATGGCCATTACTCTTATTATATCCTTACTCATTGCAAAGACAAGCCCTTGGATTTATATTGTTCCTATTCTTATCGGTTGGGCCAGAATATATACAGGGTACAGTTATCCGCTTGATATTGTTGTCGGTTGGATATGGTCTGTTTTTGCAGTAGCTATAGCTTGGTTTATTTGTGATTTCATACTAAAACGTTTTTCTAAAACACATAAACTATAATTTTATTCAACAAATTATTACCCCTCTCAAAACGTCAAGACAAAATCTTGACGTTTTTTTATTACAAAGACATCAAAGTCAAACTAACTCATTATAAATATAATCTTTTTTTACATTGGTATGATCATTGCTATACAGAAAGTGGAACTCCAAATAGATTACGAGCTGTCACTGTTATGACAGTCCGAACTTCAAAACAATGACAGCTTTAGTAATTTGGAAAATTAATTATACTACACCACGGTTTTCAGTCATTGCTTTATTTTTGTGATAATGAGAACATTTTTAATAAAATAAAGCAGTCGATGCTCTAAACACTTCATTGGAGCATCGCGACATTGAAGTGCAAAAAGCACGAATAGAACTAGCTTTGCTTGCTCGTTAAGTGCGTGTTTTTTGAATATTGTTATGGTTTAGAGCATTTTTAGTAATTACTAGTTATTAAAAATGTTCTAAAGCAAATTTGTATGTAATCTGTCCATGATTATAAAATAAAATTCATATTGGGGTATTATTATGATGTCAAACACCCTTAGTTTATCACAACCTTGGAATTCAGGGGCGTATAACGACCATTTAGTGCAAAAAATGCAAAATCCTAATGCATCGCCCCAAGCTTTACTCAACCAACACTTAGGACAAAGCAATAGCGTTGCGAATTCTCAAAATGCTTCTACCATCCTTGATGACTTAGGTTTTGCTTCCGAGCTTCGCTCACACAAAAATGTGACAGCCATGCTCAACCTAGAACAACAAACAAACGGTCTGGCACCGACTCTAGGGGAAAAAGGCGCGCAAATCGGTGAAGATGGAACCGTATATCTTCCGCAAGATACACGCTCTCTCCCCCAACAATCCCAAGAATCAAACAATATTCAGCAAGAGAAATTAGCAGAACAAAACTCTATACGAGGAATTGCGTTCAATACAAATCAAGGGATTAGTTTACAAAACCACCCTAAAGGTTTGACTCTTCAAAACGTCAGAGCCTTTGCCCTTGATTCACGCTCACTCAACATTCTTTCTCGACTAACCGCTAATCCTCAAAAGCAAGATAGTTCAAAAGTTGAAAATATTGACTATAAAGAGGTAGGATCAAGTCTTCTCGGTAAACTTTCCGCTCGCTACGAATCAGCAAGCCTTGGTAGTGCTGCCATCGGTTATGACAGAACAGGCGGAACATCTTACGGCACTTATCAAATAGCTTCACGTACCGGAACATTCGACAACTTCCTAAAATTCCTTGACAGAGAAGCCCCTGACTGGGCTAATACTCTCAGAGAAGCGGGAAGCGCTAACACAGGAAGCCGTAAAGGCGCAATGCCGGACGCATGGAAAAGCCTTGTTGAGCAAGACCCTGAGCGTATGAAACATTTAGAACATCAATTTATTGTAGAATCTCATTACCAGCCCGTCGCAGATTATGTTGAAAAAAACTGGTCTCAAGGACTTTCAGAGGGACTTAAAGAAGTAATTTTCAGTACCTCAGTTCAGCACGGCGTGGGTGGAGCAAAAAAAGTTTTTGAACAAGCTTTTGCAGACACAAAGCTTCAAGCTCTCGGTCAAAATTTAGAACAGCTCGGAACAAAAATGGGTCAATCTTTAGGAAGTGCTATCGGACTTAACACAACAAAAGCAAACGATAGTTCTACTCAAAATACCCTAGCCACAACAAAAACAATCGATCCCATAGCCTCAGATACTGAACTTATTCATAATGTGTACGCTCACCGTGCTACCAAGTTTGGATCATCCACTCAGTATGTACAAGAAGCTGTTCAGCGCAGATTCCAAACTGAAAAAATAGAAGCTATCAAACTGCTTGGATAAAAATATTGCAACACTTACGTTGTTATTTCTTGAAGGGGAAACCCCATTTTTGATGTCAAAAATGAGGTTTCCCCCTCAAACTCCCCCTTCCTGAAAAACCAATATTTTTTACCTATAGCACTTTATCCTTCTTTTTAGAGTTAGTTTCAACAAAAATTATTTCCTTAAAAATTTTCCTTAACTAATAAGTCACATTGACAAATATTTATAAAACACCTATTTGGTTTAAGAGATACTTACAGCATTTTGCATTATAATAAGGTTCTGTAGCCTGAGAATGCTTACATGCTGTATAATATTTTTATTAAATAAGCTAAACTTGCACAAGTTAAAGTTTTTGATGAGAGTTTTAGGGAATAATTCCCAACCATGTGGAGTAAAACGAAACTGGCAGCAATGACTAGCAAAAACTTTCTCCCCAAAACTCAAACAAAAAGCTCGAACTTAAAACAAAATGCTATAAACATATCTCATTCAAACATAAAATAGGTTAAAATCTATGCGTTTACTAACAAGACTATTATCTTTTCTAAATGCCAACAAGTTTACCGTACAAGATTTGGTGACCATCGGGGTTTTGAGCGCCGCAACAAAAATATCAACATTTTTTGTCACCGTCATATTTGGCGGTCCAAACCCTCTTGGTTTGATTGCGCAAAATCTTATTTTCACCACAATGCTTGTCATTTTGCTCTACAGAGTCAGAAAAACGGGTACTATTATTCTTTTTGTTTGTATCAATATTATTATAAACACCTTGCTTCTCGGAATAAATATCAGCCTTATCCCAAGTGATTTGCTTGCTGTATTTATTGCGGAAAGATTAATGGTTTTATGCGGAGGCATAGACAAACGCTGGGGTCCTGTGCTTGCGGTTTTAGTTTATGATTTACTTGCAAAGATTTTTTCCCTCGGTATATCATTGCTTTATTTTCGAGAAAATCCCGCCATGCTCTTGCCTCTTATAATTATCGTGGCCATTGGCTATATCGGATCCATTGCCGGATTGTTCACCGGATGTAAATCAGTCAAGGAGCTTAAGCATGCAGGAATTATCAGATAAAACCGATGAGCTTTTAGATAAAGCGATTAAGGCTTGCGGTAATAAATTCAGTTTATCAAAAATCCATACCCTTGTAAAAATAGCTATCTGTTTTGGTGCGTCTATCTTCACCATAATTTTAGACACACCGCAAGGTTTGGGAACTCTTTTTATTTTTTCTTTAATATACGCGCTCTTTTTACCACGCCGAAAAATTTTGGTTTATGCTTGTATTTTAGCAACGGTTATGTATTGCATAGCGGCCTTGCTGGGCTACCTTTTAACCTTAATTATCCCTATCCCTTTTGACGGTGCTGGGGTCTTTGCGCCATTTTTACGCATGCTTATTATGCTCAACACCATTCTACCTCTTGCTTTCAGTACAAGTATTCAAAGTATTTTAACCAACCTAAAATCCTTACAGATCCCTTTTATTCTGTATTTGCCTGCCGCGGTAATCATACGCTTTATCCCCACATTTTTGTATGATATAAAGCAAGTCAGCGAAACTTTGAAAATTCGAGGCTATGTCATTAGCGTCGGAGAAGCCATACGCCACCCCTTTACTATGATGCGTCTTTTGTTTGCCCCCCTATTATTTCGCTCCTTGCGAACTTCCGATGATCTCGGTATTGCAGGTGAACTCAAAGCCATGCATGCGGATATTGAACTCACTCAATATAAAAAAGAAGTTTGGAAAAAAAGTGATAAAATCATACTTGGTTT
>CAYJHY010000004.1:0-34586 GCA_964369875.1 uncultured Mailhella sp. | reverse complement strand
AGTGAAATCTGACGCAGAGAGAACCGAAAAGGCTTTTATGTGAACACGCTCTAGTAATACTGTTCCGCTATATTCATCTACAACAAATTACATAAGTATTTTTGTGTTTACCGCCATAGCCATTGCGGCGGCTTCATTTGTTTTAATATCATCTACATAGATAATATTGGGAAAAACTGATTTACTTACTGTTGGATACAATTCATAAGACAAGCACCGGTTTGCCTCATGAGCTAATTTTTTAATCGATTCAAGCTTGACAACATTCCAGAACCCTTGAGTCAGAGTCCATGACAGCAGAAATACGCTGTCCGGCTTTGCTTCGTCTTTCATCTTTTTTATTTGATCATTGGCCATTTTTTTTGCATCATCTGTATTTGAGTAAGAATCATAAAATTTAAAGTTATCAAAGGAAAAAATTCCTTCTGTTTTGTAGTTGTCTAAATTTACTTTTTCATTCTTATTATCAACCACGATAAGAACTGCAGGTTTTCCATTAATGAGGTCATTTAGTTTTTTCTGTACCAAATTAATTTTAGAGTTATCCTCACCTACATAAGCTCGATTATGAATCTTGCAGATTTTACTAAACAATCCTTTCCACTCATCTTGATTAAATTTTCTATAAGATGTGTTTCCGACTGTAGTGTTCAGTGTATGAGATATATTAAGGATTACCAACTCATTATGGCGCGCTGTAAAATTATTGATATCTTTAACAATCGAATCTATAGATTGGCCGTTTGCTCCTTGCCAACTTGAACCAATAGGGGAGTAGTGCCCTGTATAATAATCTCCTTCACCTATTACCGGGCGAATATCAAAGTACCTTGCTCCCAACTCAAGTTGCTTACCAACGCTATAACTTTGTGTTAATGTGGTGCTGGCTCCGCCACCAACAGTCCCACCGGGACCCAGTTTGCTCATACCGGAATCATGAGAGCCCACAATACAAATATCCCTTAATGTTTTATTCCCCAACAAGGATAAATTGTCCTTCATCCAATTTGCAGCATTACCGCCGTTTGAAAAGTAACTTCCTGATTTTCCGGCAAGAACAAAAGAGACGTTACCGTCATGATCCCAACCTAAATCCATTGTTTCTCCGGATTTTACTGTTTGGGTTGTCAGTGATTCAAAGTATATTTTTAGATGATATTTCCCTCTTCCCTTTGAACGGGCTTGCACTTGAAATTTGTCCTTTGTACCCTGTATGCTGTAATGGACATTCCCACTGTCATCAGAAACTGTTTTAAAGACCCCTTCATTCCATTCTACATACATTTTACTTTCTGTCATTGCCGGAATTTTATCAGGAAATTTCCATGCACTCATTTGGTAGCTGCTTATGTCTGTTTTTATAAAATCATAATTTGTGCTATTTACAATTGTTATGCATCCGCCTTGTCCCATAAAGCCCTCCAGTTTTTATATTGTGTTAAGAAAAAATAAAACTACAATAGACTTTTACTCTAAAACTTTTCTTGAAACGGTATCAACACCAGAGCGCACTTCCGGATTAAACCAATTTTGCATTTTGGCATCAAAAACAAGTGTGACACCATACATAAATACAAAAGAAATAACCGAGAAACACACCCAAAATAAACTGAATATTTTCATTCAATTTATTATTTCTGTAATGCAAAACTTAATCTTTGATTTTTTTGAAACTAGGGTGTGTTTCCAAATTAAATTAATTTTGAATTTTGGCAAGGAAAACGAGTTTTTTGCGATGGGAGTGTACATAAAACGTACATGACCTGAGCAAAAAAGGAGTTTGACGCAGTCCATAAATACAAAAGGAATAATTTGGAAACATACCCTAAATAAAAAACCATAAAATAACCATAGCACACTTTTTTACTGATTTTAAAAGGTTACGAAAATTTTACCTTTTAAACACCACTACCCCCAACGAACAACACTATACAACGTACGTTAGTTCAGTAACCTTTTTGCATATTACTTCAAAATCCACAAAGCCCTTTTTGGTAATCTTTTTTATAACATTGTATCAACATTGCAAACAGTTACAAATAAAAAACAAAAGCCCTCAAAGCAACAAGTAAAAATTATATTTTTATCTTTACAAATGGCATATTATATGCCTAAACTCATGTAGTTCTTTATGGCTTATCAATTTTGGATTATACAAATCTATTAAATTGGTACTTTTAATAATATTCTGATTCTCTAAAAGAATGGAGATATTTATGGAAAGTTCACGTCGAAGTTTCTTGAAAATGATCACAGCTGTCGGTGGCATGGCCTGTCTTGGCCTTGGCACACTTGGCGCTGCGGTGAAAGAAGCAAAAGCTTATGTTGGCAAACTAAAAATAGAAGGAGCAAAAGAAGTTGTTACTATTTGCCCATTCTGTTCCGTTTGCTGTTCGGTCATTGCCTATGTTCGCGATAACAAATTGCTTAACACCGAAGGTGACCCTGATTTTCCTGTAAACGAAGGCGCACTCTGTTCAAAAGGTGCAGCTTTATTTAATATGTATTCAAGCGATCATCGTCTCTTGAAACCCATGTATCGTGCTCCTCACAGCACCGAGTGGGTGGAAAAAGATTGGGATTGGACACTCAAAACCATTGCACGCCGTATCAAAGATACACGTGACAAAGACTTTATTGAAAAGAACGCCAAAGGTGAAACTGTAAACCGTTGGGAATCCATCTGTCACATGGGCACATCACACGCTTCTAACGAAGAATGTGCCGTAATCCATCAAGGAATGAGGGGCCTCGGTGTCGTCCATATGGACCACCAGGCACGGGTCTGACACAGTCCGACTGTACCGGCTCTGTCAGAGTCGTTCGGACGTGGTGCGATGACAAACCACTGGATTGATATTAAAAATGCCGATGTTGTTCTTATTATAGGCAGTAACGCCGCAGAACATCACCCTGTTTCCTTTAAGTGGATTATGCGTGCCAAAGATAATGGCGCAAAGCTTATCCACGTTGACCCTAAATTCTCCCGTACATCAGCTCGCTGTGATTTCCATGTGCCTATTCGTTCAGGAACCGATATCGCGTTCCTTGGCGGGCTTATCAACTATATCGTAGCTAACAATCTGCAACAACATGATTATGTGGTGAATAACACCAACGCATCCTTTGTTGTCGCCGATGATTTTAAATTTGAAGATGGTTTGTTCAGTGGCTACAACCCAAAAACTCGTCAATACGATCGTTCCACATGGACGTTCAAAAAAGACGAAAACGGCGCACCCTTACGCGATCCTTCTTTGAAAAATGAACGTTGCGTATTCAACGTTATGAAAGATCACTATTCACGTTATACCTTAGAAAATGTTTCAAAAACTACAGGTATTTCTCAAGAAGATCTTACAAAACTCTATGAAACCTACGCTAACACAGGTAAAAAAGATAAAGCGGGAACTCTCCTTTATGCTTTGGGCTGGACCCAGCACACCAAAGGCGTGCAAAACATCCGCTGTGCCGCTATGATTCAGTTACTTCTCGGTAACATCGGTATTGCAGGCGGTGGTGTTAACGCTCTTCGTGGTGAGCCAAACGTACAAGGTTCCACCGACCACGCGCTTCTTTACCACATCTTGCCGGGTTACCACAGCGTGCCCCTTGCGCCTTGGCAAAACCTTGATAGCTATCAAAAAGCCAACACCCCTTCAACAAGCATGGATAAAAGCTTAAACTGGTGGGGAAATCGTCCTAAATACGTTACCTCCTTGCTTAAAGCTTGGTATGGTGAGAATGCAACACCTGAAAACGATTTTGGTTATAACTTTATGCCAAAATGTGAACCCGGTGAAGACTATTCCTACATGTACGCCATGGACAGAATGCTCCACGGCAACATGAAAGGCGCCATTATTGTTGGTGTTAACCCGCTCAACTCCTTCCCCAACACAAACAAAATGCGTACTGCCATCGACAAACTTGATTGGATGGTTGTGGGTGAATTGCACAACTCAGAAACCTCTGACAACTGGCAACGCCCCGGTGTGAACCCCAAAGACATCAAAACCGAAGTTTTCCTTCTTCCATCAGCACACAGAATTGAAAAAGAAGGAACCATCAGTAACAGTGGTCGTTGGTTGCTTTGGTTTGACAGAGGCATCGCCCCCGCAGGTGAAGCACGTCACTTCGGTGATATGTATGTGCCTTTGATCAATATCTTACGTGATATGTATAAAGAAGAAGGTGGTGCATACCCCGATGCTCTCTTGGCTCTTAATTGGCCAAAAGAATACGACGCCGATGACTGGACACGCCGTATTAACGGTGTTTTCACCAAAGACACTAAAATCGGTGAAAAAACTTACAAAGCAGGCCAACTTGTACCGAGCTTCACAGCCTTGCAAGCCGACGGTAGCACTGCCGCCATTAACTGGCTCTATTCAGGCGGTTACACAGAAGAAGAAGGTAAGAAATTCAAACGCCGTGATTCTTCTCAAACAGAGATGCAAGCAAACATCGGACTTTATCCAAACTGGTCTTGGTGTTGGCCTGTAAACCGTCGTATCCTTTATAACCGTGCTTCTGTTGATATGAATGGGCAACCATTAAACCCCAAAAAAGCGGTTATTATGTGGGATGGCAAAAAGTGGCTCGGAGACGTGCCGGATGGTGGTTCTGCCCCGCATGGCGACGCAAAAGGAACGCTTCCGTTCATTATGCAAGCTGACGGACACGCACAACTCTTCGGCCCCGGTCGTGTTGACGGTCCTCTTCCCGAGCACTATGAACCTGCCGAAACGCCCATCAAACAACATCCTTTCTCCAAGCAATTGACCTCACCTTGCTATAAGTTCCACGAAGGCGAGTTTGATAAAATTGCAAAACCTGCCGATCCTAACTTCCCCATTGTTCTTACAACCTATAGTTTGACTGAACACTGGTGCGGTGGCGGTGAAACACGTAACGTGCCAAACTTGCTCGAAGCCGAGCCTCAACTTTATGTTGAAATGAGCCATGAGCTTGCAAAAGAAAAAGGCATTGCCAATGGCGACGGCGTTATCGTTGAAAGTGTGCGTGGCCGTGTTGAAGCGATCGCAATGGTCACCATTCGTGTTCGTCCTTTCGAGGTTATGGGTGAAACCGTTCACCTTATCGGTATGCCATTTGCTTATGGTTGGACAACCCCCGGTTGCGGTGACTCAACAAACCGTTTGACCATTTCCGTATATGATCCTAACACGACCATTCCGGAAACCAAGGCTTGTTGCGTAAACATTCGTAAAGCAGATAAGCTTACTGAACTTTCATAAGGAGAGGAATCATTATGTCAAAAACAATCCTTGTAGACGTAACACGTTGCACTGCTTGTCGAGGTTGTCAGCTTGCTTGCAAAGATTGGCATGGTTTACCTGCCAATAAAACCAAACAAACAGGCACACACCAAAACCCACCTGATTTAAATATCAATAACTATAAATTGGTTCGCTTCCATGAGCACTTGGGCGAGAACAACAAAGTCATTTGGAACTTCTTCCCCGATCAATGCCGCCATTGCACAGTTCCTCCTTGTGTTGACACTGCCAATGGTTACCTCGAAGGCTCCATGTTTAAAGATGAAAAAACCGGCGCCGTCTTGGTTGACAAAGAAGTGATGAGCAAAATGAGCGATGCAGTAGCCAAAGACTTTGAAGGTTTTGAAGCTTCATGTCCCTATCAAGTGCCACGCTTTGACCCTGTGAAAAAAGTGGTTGCTAAATGTGATATGTGTATCGATCGTGTGCAAGCAGGCATGCTTCCCGCTTGTGTAAAATCATGCCCCACAGGCTCCATGCAATTTGGCGACAGAGAAGAAATTCTTGCCTACGCAAACAAACGCCTTGCCGTAGTCAAAAAAGAATTCCCCAAAGCCTTCCTTGCGGATGTTGAAGACGTACAAGTAATTTATCTTCTTGCAGAAGAAGGCGAATTCTACCACGAATTCGCTTCCATGTATGGTTAATCGTTTAGGATAAAAAAAAACTTGAAGGGGAAACCCCATTTTTGATGCCAAAAATGAGGTTTCCCCCTCAAACTCCCCCTTCCTGAAAAACCAATTATTAAACTTTCTTTGTTTATAATAAATGATTATATCTGCTTCTCTATGCAATAATTTTTCCCATCTCAAGAAATCACTTAGATTAACATGAGAATCCCCCTGTTATAAAATTTCATTTTTGGAGATACCATGATCAGAACTCGCGAAAACGTTGCGGCCACTGCAAAAAGAATTATTGCCGCACGTCCTGTTCTCGAACCTATTATTAAGGCCTTTGAAGAGCTTTTTGATGCAAGAGCAACCCTTCCGCTAACACTCCTTCCTCTTATAGAAAAATCAAAACTCGTCTTGCCTGATTTGAGTAATAAACACACCGCAAACGGACTTTCGCTTTTATCTGATATGTCTTTACAAGGGTTTGATTCTGTTCTCTCCGCCTCAGCAGAAACCATGCTTCCCCTATTAAAAGAACAAGAATATTTAGCTCCCTTTATCCCGACTTTAGAAAACTATTTTATTACTCAAAAGAATGATGCCGAAGCAAAAGAAACAGCAAAAGCACCCTATCAAAGTTATCAATTGGCGGAGGCCTATTTGGCAAACAACCCCGAAGTTGTGGAAAAAACTGCCGAATACCTTCAAATGCCAAGCCATGCATTGCTCTTTGCCTTTCATTTTATTTTAGCACCATCCATCCAAGCTTTGGTTATGCACTCGTTCCCGCAAGTGATAGAAGACGACGAGGATGAATTGAGCGCAGAAGATACGCCAAAACAAAAAGTGGAAGCCCCGTGGAATGCAAACGGTCAATGGAAAGAAGGCTATTGCCCTGTTTGTGCTTCCTTCCCCTCCATTTCCTATCTTGACCGTGCACTGCTAGACGAAAACAACCAATTCCTTGCAAGCGGTGGCGGAAAGAAAAATCTGCACTGCTCACTATGCGGAACCAATTGGCATTTCAAACGTGGTTGTTGCCCTGCCTGTAAAGAAGAAGGGCCTGACGTTATGGAAATTCTTAAAGAAAGCAAAACAGAGAGCGGTGAACGCATTGACTGGTGTACTAAATGTAAAAGCTATTGTCCGAATATTGACCTTCGGGTAAACGGTAAACGCCCTGACTTTGACATGATGGCTCTTGGTGTGTTGCACCTTGACATGATTGCGGCAGAAAAAAAACTCACCCCTTTGACCCCATCATTTTGGAATACCTTTGAAGGGGAATAGTCTTAATCAAACCTTTCAAGTTTAATAAGACAAGAGCAAAAGATACGTCAGAGAAACAAGTAAAATACATCTCTATAGAATTTTAGGTTATCAGCGTGTAAGCCCTGTATGCCTAGACGTTTAGCTCTCTCGGTATATGCTAAAAAGCCCTTATTGATATCGATCAGTAAGGGCTTTATCGTTATTTTCTATAGATACTATATCATGGGTTGATTACACCATGCCACGAATTTACTTGCCTTCGGGTAACGGCCCACAGTCATCGCTTTGCTTATCGTATTCACTGCGTAAAACTTTGACCAAGGAAACAAGCATAAAGATCATAGCCACCGCAAAAGGTGTTCCCACAACAATCGTTGCCGCTTGCAAGGCTTCAAGGCCTCCGCTCACAAGAAGAACAAGGGCAAGCGCACCAAGGAAAAGTCCCCAAAGCACTTTCATGCTCATACGCGGTTCGTATTCCCCTTGAGACATTTGCATAGCGATAAAGAAAGAAGCAGAATCCGCAGAAGTTACCAAGAATAAAATCATATTGACAAAGACAATAACGGTCACAACATCGCTAAAAGGCAAGGTTTGGATCAAGGTATAAATACCGCCGCCAACGTCTTTTGAAACCACTTCCCACATGGGAGCAGTGCCGTTAAGTTCTGCCATAATGGCGGAACCACCGATAACACTGAACCAGAAAAGGCTGAATGCGCTGGGCACGAGCACCGCACCAAAAATATATTCTCTGATGGTACGGCCTCTTGAAATACGGGCAATAAAACCACCCACAAAAGGCGCCCAAGAAATAACCACCAACCAATAGAAAATTGTCCAGTTGGAAATCCAAGAAGATTTCATAAGGGGATCGGTATAAAAAGACATGGGGATAAGCTCACCGACATAAGAACCCACGTTATTGACCAAAAGTCTCAAGATAGCATTGGTTTCCCCGTTGAACATAATAAACAAACACCAAATAATGGCGATAACAATATTCAAGTTACTGAGGAAGCTCATGCCTTTTTTTAGGCCTGTAATGGTTGAGAAAACATATATGCCGATAATTACGCACATAAGAATGATTTTACCGCTATTTCCAATGCTATAACCAAGAATAACTTCCGCGCCATAGTTCAAAGAAATAATCCCAAGGCCAAGAGCTGTGCTCAGTCCGCCAACGGTTGCAATAGCGCCGATAATGTCAAGAATACGCGCCCAAATGCTGTTTTCTACTTTGTCGCCCAAAAGACCGTAAAGAGAAATGGATAGGGTCATTTTTTTTCCGAGACGGAAAGCGGGAAAAGCAATACAGAGTCCCACAATGGAATAGCCCATCCATGAATGGATGCCCCAGTGCATGGAAGCGATACGAATGGCAACGGGTAAAGCTTCGGGGGTTCCCGGTGCTGCATCATAAGGAACATACATAAAGTGGAAAAGTGGCTCGGCCGCACCCCATAGGATATAGCCCACGCCAATACCACAGCTAAAAAGCATGGCTATCCAAGTTGTGGTCGAGAATTCAGGCTTATCACATTCTTCACCCAAAACCATCGAACCATATTTACTGAGACCAACCCCAAGGCCGATAACAATATAACTTGCCGTAACCGCAACAAAAAACCAGCCATAGGTTTCTGTAATGTATTTACGAACGGCATTGGCGCCCGCTCCGAGAGCTTCGGGTTCTAAAATCCCGTAGGTTACCACAATAAGAGTGATAAGGGCAGTAACATAAAAAAGTAATTTATCGTGCTTTCCCACAAGACGGGTAAGCAAAGAATCCTTTGAGTTTGACATACTAGAAACCTCTTTTTTGGTTTTAGTTTTAGAGCATGTTCACATAAACGCCTTTTCGGTTCTCTCTGCGTTAGATTTCACTTGCTTTTCGGTCATGTACGTCTATGTACACTCCCTTCAAAGCAAGCTCATCTTCCTTGATATAACTCGAAAAATCATTTTATGTGAACACACTCTAGCTTTTGTTTTTAGTTTGAGTTTTTTGGGAGAAAATTTTTTGCCTAACCACTGACGCCAGTTTCGGTTTACTCAACATGGCTGGGAATTATTCCCCCAAACCCCCTTCAAAAAACTATAATATTAGTACAGTCCTGATAGTCAACAAAAAAAGCTTGCAAAAGAAGATGGGTATAAAATTACCCTATGAAAGAATATTGCAAGTCTATTTTTATAGTTTTAGTTGTATTTTATAATCTGCTTATCACAACCAAAGCAGAAAGTGTATTGGTTTTTCAGGAAGGGGGAGGGCTTGGGAGGGGGAAACCTCATTTTTGACATCAAAAATGGGGTTTCCCTCTCCCAAAAAACGATTCTTTACGCAGTATATACGATTTTACCGTCAACCATAGTGATTTCTACTTTGACATCGAGTAAGTCTTTTGCGTTTTCTTTCATAATATCACGGTCAAAAAGAACGATATCGGCAAATTTTCCTTCTTCGAGGGAACCGATTTTATTTTCCCAGAATTGAGAAAAGGCGGCGTTGTATGTATGGCATACAATGGCTTCTTTCATGGAAATACATTGTCCTTGGCCCATGTCTTGGCCGTCGTCAGACATACGTTCCACGGCGCCACGAACGGTGCTTAGGGGATTGAAAGATTGCACAAAGGCGTCGGAGCTGATAACCGCTGGGATTCCGTTATCGAGGAACTCACGCAAAGGGTAAATTCTTTGGGCACGTTCTTTGCCGTAAAGATCCATTAGGTTTTTGCCTGCTTCACGCAGTTGACCGGGTTGGGTAATGGGGATAATGCCACATTTTGCCATACGTTTGATATGGGCAGGCAAAGGATAGCCTGAGTGTTCAAATCTGTGACGATGATCGTCTCTTGGGTGGGCTTCGAGCATTTTTTCAATGCAAGAAATAACGATTTCATGGGCGTTGTCGCCTTGGGTGTGGATACCGAATTGCAAACCTTTGGAGTGGGTAAGGCTTAGGGATTCACAAAGCTGTTCGGAGTTTTCCCAGTAAAGAGAATCGGTGGTATCAACGCCGTCATTGCAATGGGGTTCGCTAAAGGAAGCTGTTCCGCCAACAATAGCACCGTCGCAGTAGTATTTAATGGGACCGAAGGTAAGAAAATCGTTGCCGAACTCTTCAAATACACCAAGTTCAAGCTGTGCGCCCAAGTGGTTGGAAAGGAACATGCCCACAGTTCTGACGGGGAGATTTTCGGTTTTATTGGCACGCACGAGACCTGTCATTTCACGGGTGGTTACTTGCGGATCTAAAACCGCTGTTACACCAACGGAAAGGAGTGCGTCACAAGCACATTTAATGTCGTCAACAAGTTCATTGATGGGGGTGATATAACCGATATCGGGGCCGTGATGCTTTACTTCCACGTCGTTGGGAATAACCATTTGCTGTGCAGCGTCACGAGCGATACCGGTAAGACGACCTTGCTCATCACGTAGAAAAGTTCCGCCTTCAGGATCTTCCACGCTGTCGTCAATGCCCGCAAGTTCAAGGGCTTTTGAGTTTACAAGCACATAGTGGCCTGTATAGTGAACAATGGCAACAGGGTTATTAGGAGAAACTTTGTCGAGTTCAAAACGTGTGGGAGGAATGGCATCAGGGAATTTACCGTAATCAAGACCCCAACCACGTACCCATTCACCGGGCTTTCTGACGGCAACCGCATTGCTGACGACCCCAATCACATCTTCAATACAGGAAACTTCGGGATAATGAAATTTGGGAGCTCTGAGGGAGGCGCCCAAAAGGGTGATGTGATTGTGGGTGTCGATAAAGCCGGGGGTGAGGCTTTTTTGTTCGCAATCGATGATTTTTGCATTTTGATCCGCAAGGGCTTTACAGTCTTCAAAACTGCCTATTTTTGCGATTTTATTGCCTTTTACCAAAAGGCTGTCAAAGTTACAATCATCATTTGTGCCGCTGATAATGTTTGCATTGTGAAAAAGTACGTCAGTATTCATTTATTCCTCCAAGTTGTATTCAATCTTGATAAATTCTTCGCATCCCGCATAACCCCAGTGGGTGTCTTTAACGATGCTTGCGAGATTGGCCACATTCTTTTCTTCTATTGCCACAATAATCTTTTCGTGTTCCTCGATGGCTTTCAGATACCAGTCAAACAAGAAATTTTGCCTTGGGAAATCCCACAGCCTTGATTTGATAGGATCTAAAATTCTTCGAGCAAAAATACTCGGATTACAAGACATAAAGGTTTCATGAAATTCATAGTGATGCTTGTCGTAACTTCGCATTCTATGCTGTAAAATATCTTCATGCATCAAAGCATTGAGCGCGCGCATATCTTTGATGATTTGAGGTGTATAACTCGCCAGAGATTCCGCAATAAGCGTAAACTCTATGGTTCCGATTATGCTGTAAAGCAAGTTGAAATCGGACAATTCCAATTTGTTCACCACCACCCGACTACGTGGATGAATGGTGACAAAACCTTCAGCTTCCATGCGAATAAGGGCGTTGCTGAGAGGGGTACTGCTGACCCCAAAATCCGTGCGTAGCTTTTTCAAATCAAGGCTACTGCCGGGTAGCAAATTGCCGTTATTCATTTGTTCCATCAGTCTTGCATAGACATAATCCGAACTTGTGGAATGCTCTTTTTCCATGTGGATACCTCAACTGTTTCAAAAATTTGATTCGGTTGAACCTAGCCACTTTATGGTATTTTGTCAAACTGACGCGTCAATTCCATCTTGAAACTTTACTTAAAGCTTCAACTGACGCGTTAGTTGACACGTTAAAAACTAGCTTAACTCAAAACACTTGTCAATAAGAAATGTGAAAAAAATGCAAAGTGTATTTTTTAAGTCCTTTTCGATCAATCCAAACAGTAATATATAGCAAAACAGATCATTCCCCACGTCATTCCAATTCTCTTTAAACCTAAAAGTATGGTATAATGAAAATCATACTTTTTTTAATTTACCGCCTCATTATTAAAATTTTTGAGGAAAGAGGGAGGGTTTGCCCAGTATCCTAATGGTGGGAAAGCTCCCTTTTGTACACAAAAGGGGTTCCACCTCCCAGTAACAAGCAAATTGAAAACTTGCACACCACCAATCAAAAATAAATTATTTTCTTGCAATAATTATAATTTTTAATTATACTAGTAGGCGTAAAAGTCATGCCACAGAGGTAACTTATATATATCATTAGTGAATACTCAAAAGCAGACAAGTAAAGGCACTTATAACAAACAACTTTTAACTTTTATATAAAAGGGAAAAAAATGGAATTTTTACTAAAAGACGATCCAGAAATTGCAAGTCTTGTTCAACAAGAAGAAGCTCGTATTGAAGACACTCTCGACCTTATCGCTTCTGAAAACCACATGCCCGATTCCGTATTTGAGGCTATGGGTTCTATTTTCAACACCAAAACCATCGAAGGCTACCCCGGCAAACGTTTCCACGCCGGTTGCGAAATTGTTGACAAAGTAGAAAGTCTTGCTATCGAAAGAGCTAAAGAAATTTTTGGTGCCGAGCACGCAAACGTACAACCTCATAGCGGAACTTCAGCTAACCTTGCAGTATACAAATCATCTCTTAAAATCGGTGATACCGTTCTTGCATTGAGTCTTCCACACGGTGGCCACTTGTCTCACGGACACAAAGCTTCTTTGACTTCTCAATGCTATAACTTCAAACATTATCATGTTAATTTGGAAACAAATGAAATTGACTATGATGAACTTCACCAAATGGCTCTTGAGCATAAGCCTGCTATGATCGTTACCGGTGCTAGCGCTTATACAAGAGAAATTGACTACGCACGTATTGCAAAAACTGCTAAAGAAGTAGGCGCTCTTTTCTTGGTTGACCTTGCTCACTTTGCCGGACTTGTTGCCGGTGGCGCAAACAAAAGCCCTGTGCCTCACGCTGACTTTGTTACCATCACTTGCTACAAAACATTGCAAGGCCCACGCGGTGGCGCAATCTTGTGTCGCGGTGAGTTTGCAAAGAAAATTGACAGCGCAGTATTCCCAGGATGCCAAGGCACCAGTGCTGTAAGCTCCATTGCCGCTAAAGCTGTTGCTTTCAAATTGGCAAAAGAAGACACCTTCAAACAAAACATGCACCAAACTGTTGCAAACGCTAAAGCTCTTTGCGCCGCATTTGCAGCAAAAGGCTACGGCCTTGTTGGTGGCGGTTCTGACACTCACCAAGTAATTTTAGACGTAAGCACTAAAAACATGGACGGTGCGGTAGCAGAAAAAAGATTGGAAGATGTTGGTATTATCGCTAATAAAAACCACATTCCGAAAGACTCCGAAACCAGCGCGGCGGTTGTAAGCGGTCTTCGTATCGGTACTTCCGGTATCACTATCCGTGGCTTCAAAGAAGCTGAAATCGTTGAGCTTTGCGATGTTATGGATAAAGTATTGCTCAATGACAGTGAAGATCCAAAAATCATTGCCGATGCTCGTCAATATGTTGCCGACATTTGCAAAAGACTTCCGGTTTACAAAAAATAAGAATTGATTCTGCTTTGGGTTTTGAGCTTTTTATAAATAAGCTCAAAACCCTTTTTTTTAGCATTAATCCATTATTCTTTACTTTATAGCTAAACCCTATTTATACTCATATCATATAGTGGTTGTTTCAAAGCTGCTTGTAACTTGTTTACATAACATCTTATAGTCTTTGATAGCACCATACCGACTGAGCGAAACGGCATATTTACAATTTAAATAAAGTAAAATAATCTAGGAGAACATTATGGACAAGCTTTGTGTTAAAGAGAGTAGCGTAAAAATTGCTCAAAAACTTATCGAATTAAGGCGTTATTTTCATGAAATTCCGGAAATGAGTTTTCAAGAATTTCAAACATCTGCGCGCATTGTCGAAGTTCTTAAGGAACTTGGCTTGGATGTTACAGAAAAGATAGGACAAACAGGGGTAACCGCACTTTTAAAAGGTGCAAAACCCGGCCCTACCATTGCCTTACGCGGTGATATTGACGCTCTCCCCATTCAAGAGCTTGCCGATGTTCCTTACAAATCAAAAATTGATGGAATGATGCACGCCTGCGGCCATGATACACATGTAACTTGTGTACTCGGTGCCGCAATGCTTTTAGCTGAAGTAAAAGATCAGTTGGAAGGAGATGTGTTATTTATTTTTGAACCTGCAGAAGAAATTAACCGTGGTGCTGATGCCCTTTTGGCCGCAGGCGTCATGGATGATCCAAAAGTAGACATGATTTTTGGCGTACATAACCATCCTGACATTCCTGTCGGTAAGGTTGGCGTAAAAGAAGGATACCTCATGGCCGCGGTTGATACAACCGCAATAAAAATCACCGGAAAAGGTGGTCATGGCGGTATTCCTCACGGTAACGTTGACCCCGTGGTTGCCGCAGCAGCTCTTATCATGAATTTGCAAACCATTGTTAGCCGTAATATCTGCGCATTAAACCCCGGCGTTGTTACCTTTGGCATGATTAATGGTGGCACAGCCAATAACATTACTCCTGATTTTGTCGAACTAAAAGGCACAGTACGTACTTACGACAATGAAACTCGTGACATTATCCAAAAAAGAATGGCTGAAATTGTCGAAATGACTTGTTCTGCCTTTGGTTGTACAGGCGAACTCTATTATCACAGAGAATTTGATGCCGTTAATAACGATCCTTTTGCCACATCTATTGTCCACGCTGCCGTTGAAAAAATTGGCGGAGAAGGAAGTTCTGTTGTTCCGATTCCTTCTACAGGTGGAGAGGACTTCGCTAAATTATTAGCCAAAGCACCCGGATGCTTCCTTTGGATTGGCGTAGGCAACCCTGAAATCGGAGCGAAATACCCTTGGCATAGCCCTCTTTATGTAGCTGATGACAGTGCGCTGTGGCTTGGAGCCGGCGCAATGGCACAAGCAGCTATCGATGCTATGCAAGCTTTGAAAAAGTAACCATTTTGATTTTACCCTTTAATTTCGGAGTTGTTATTAATGAATAAAACTATCTTGAACCCCAAAATGCATCTTATTGTATTGGCTATCACTATTCTTGCTGAGTATATCGGAACAAAAAAATTCGAAGTCGGCCCTGGAATTATCTTATTATTACCAATGCTTTATGCCCTTATTATCGGCGCAGCTCTTACTGCAAAAAAAATCAAAGTGTTTTCATTGGAAGATAGCAAAATTGCCTCTCCAATTATTACAGTTTCCATTTTCTTTCTTATTGCAAAAATCGCTGTTGTTATCGGACCTAACTTTAAAACCATTTTAGAAGCCGGTCCGGCTCTTTTTGCTCAAGAATTTGGTAACGTTCTCAAAACATTTATTGCTTTACCTATCGGTTTAATGCTTGGTTTGCATCGTGAGCTTATCGGCGCAACTCACTCTATTGACCGTGAGCCAAACGTTGCCTTGATCAGTGAACGTTATGGTCTTGATAAACCTGAAGGCTTCGGCGTTTTGGGTGTTTACATTATGGGTACTCTTTTTGGTACCATCTTCCTTGGACTTTTTGCGGCGTTTGTTGCAACCGTAACTCCTTTACATCCGTATGCATTAGCAATGGCTTGCGGGGTGGGTAGCGGTAGTATGATGGCAGCCTCTTCAGGTAGTCTAGTTGCTATGTTCCCGGAAATGGAACAGCAAATTATTGCCTACGCAGGAGCGTCAAATCTGCTGAGCCTTGCCGGTGGACTCTACTTGTCCATCTTTATTTACCTTCCCTTGACCGAATGGCTGTACAGAAAGCTACTCCCCATTTTAGGTCGCAAGCAAAGTTAATTGCAGATATTTTTATAAGGAGTCTATAATGTCTTACAAACTTTCCGATTATGTTTTTTTATTGGCTGTGAGCGGGATCATCATTAATATCGGTAACTCAGTTGGCTATAATTTTGGTTTTATGGAATCTCTGCCCGGGATCGCCATTTTATTTGGCATCATTATGCTGGGTGTTTTGATTCACCTTGTTGTCCCCGGCAAACTAAAAACTTTCCCCATCATTGGCTGGATTACCCTTATAGGTGTAGGACTTACTTTGCCTTGGTCACCAACTGCAGCCTATGTTGTTGAACAAACAAGTAAAGTCAATTTGCTCACCACAGCAACCCCTGTTTTGGCTTATGCAGGTATTTCTTTGGGTAAAGACATGGCTAGCCTCAAACGTGTGGGCTGGAAAATTGCCGTTGTAGCTATTTTAGTTTTCGGCGGAACATTCCTTGGCTCTGCCGTTGTGGCGGACTTTGTGCTTAGATTGCAAGGAATCATCTAACCTCTCGAAAATCGAAATATTTTTAAAAAATCATTATGTCAACATCTTAGAGCATAGCCATTAGAAATTCACCATGGAATTTAGTTGGATATGCTCTAATTAGAAACTTGAGCGGAAATATCTGAAGATACCTCACGGTAAAGTCGATATTCCGCTTTTTTTGTGAAAAATTCCATGCTTATCTTTGATTGTTTTTGATTAAATAATAATGAATACAAGCGCAAAATTTCACAATTTTATTAAATACAAGTAACAAACATGGTTATGTTATAAAAGAGTTATTTTACAAAAAAACCTTGCAATATCTCAAAAAAACATATACTATTTGTGTGATTTTTATTTTTCACAGGTTGATTTTGAACGGAAAATTCCAAAGATATCAAAAGCGAAAAATATTGATAATTGGTAATGGTAGACTGTTTGACAGTTTTGTAATTCCTTTAACTTTAAAATGGAGAACATATGAAAAAATCAGCTATTGTATCCTTATGTGCTATGGTTGCAAGTGCTTTTATCGGTACAGCAACAATTGATGCGCATGCAGCAGAAAAACACACATTGAAAATTGCTCACACCACATTGCCTGTTCCAAGCAATCCTCGCTCTGCAATCGACAAGTTTACTGATCGCGTTACTAAAGAAACAGATGGTCGTATCACTTTCAAAGTTTACGGAATTGAACTTGGTGATTACCTCACCACCAACGAAATGCTTTTGCGCGGTGAAATCGACATGATTTTGGATCCTGTTGCAACAACTTTCGATCCTCGTTGGGCTGCAATGCAATTCCCTTATATCGTTACCGACTATGAAAAAGCTGAAAGCGTTTTCGGTCCTGCCGGCTTCATGAACGGCTTGTTCAAAGAATGGGCAGCTGAAAAAGGCATGTACTGGCTCGGCACTTGGATGCAAGGCTTCACCGGTGTTTCTACCAACAGCCCCGCAACCACTGTAGAAGAAGCTAAAGGCATCAAAATTCGTAGTACCCCAATCGGTTTGGTTCAACACGTTTACCGTAACCTTGGCTTTGAAGTAAGCATTTTGCCTTACAGTGAAGTTCCTACCGCTATCAGCACCGGTGTTGTTGAAGGCCAAGCCGGCGGCGGCCCTGCTCAGTCATGGAACCTCGTTCGTGACCTTAACAAATACTACATCCACTACCGTGACAGCTTGGAGCTTTGGGGCTTCATCATGAACATGGATTCTTGGAAAAACCTCGATCCTAAAGATCAAGAAATCATCCAAAACGCTGCAAACGACCTTATCGCCGAACGCGTTAAAGTTGCAGAAACAGAAGAAGCTGACTACATGAAACAGTTGGCTGACCATGGTCTTACCGTTATCGACCTTATCAACGATCCTGCAAAGCTTGCAAAAGCTGTAGAACTTGGACGTAAAACTTGGGGCTCAATGGAAGAAACCATTGGCAAAGAAGCTATGGACGAAATTCGTAAAAACATTCAATAAGCCTTAATGGTTCATTGGTCCAATACTTACTCTAGAGTAGGCCTTTAAGGCCTACTTTGGGGTTACAGGAGTTCCCCATGAAATTTACAAAAAGTTTTGATGGTATCGTGGATTTATTTCTTAAAACCGGTATTATCTTAGTTACTATCAGTGTTATCGCTTCCATGACATTGCAAGTTTGCAGTCGCTACTTTATTCCTCTTCCTCTCTATGGGCTTGATGAATTTACCGGACATACCGCAGTTTGGTTTTACTTCTTAGGGGCAGCCTATAGTTCTGCACACAACGACCATATTCGTGCAGATATGCTTGACCTTTTCAAGGTTTCCGCAAAAGGTCAACACTATGTATCTATCTTTACCTCTATTATTTCCATTGTAATTTCAGGCTACATGATTGTTTGGACATACAACTATGTTAAATGGTCTATTGCCAGAAACGAACTAACTCCAAGTTTGCATATCCCTGCCGTATATTTTCAATCTGCTATTTTAGTGGGTGCTGTACTTATGTTCCTATTTTTTATCAAGGAATTGGTCAGAAAAATTATGCACGACAAAGCTTACGATCACCCTCACTATGGGCTTGATGACTAAAATAGAGTTTTTTATCTAATTGGAAGGAGTTTTAAATGATTGAACTTGGAATAGGGCTTATCGCTCTGGTTATTTTAATCGCAAGCGGCGTGCCTGTCGCCCTCAGCTTCGGAGCAACCGCTCTTTATTTTATTACAGTATTTGATGTAAGCTCCGCAATGCTTATTCCGGCAGCTTTTGGACAAATCAAGTCAGCAGTGCTATTATCTATCCCATTTTTTATCTTGATCGGTAACCTTATGAGTACCGGCGGATTAGCGGCTCGACTTATCGCTTTCGTTAACTCTATTATCGGTTCAGTCCGTAGTGGCCTTGGGGCTGTTATGGTTGTAACTTGTGCCCTTTTTGGTTCCATCGGTGGTTCTTGTTCCGCCGCTGTTGCCGCTGTTGGTACCATCATTGTTCCTCAAATGGAAAAAAGCGGTTACCCAAGAAACTATGCCACCGCGCTTATTGCTTGTTCTTCTATCTTGGGACAGCTTATTCCACCAAGTATTTCCGGTATTCTTTACGCTCTTCTCACCTATCAGTCTATCCCCGGTTGCTGGCTTGCAACTGTAGGCCCAGGTATTTTGACTATCACAATTTTTTGTATCATGAACTACTTCCTTACACGCAAGATGGATCTTGTTGTTCCTCCTCCATTGCCTCCGCGTGAGAGAATGCGTGAATTTACTCTTTCTACAAAAAAAGCCTCCACTGCCCTTCTTTTGCCTGTGCTTCTTTTGGGTAGCATTTATGGCGGGATTGCAACTTCAACAGAAGCTGCGTGTCTTGCTGTGCTCTATGTTATCTTTATCAGCCGTTTTGTTACAAAAGAAACCAACTGGGCCGGTGTAGGCAACAGCATTGTAAAAGCAGCCTCAACAACAGGTTCTCTTGTTCTTATGCTTTTCTTTATTATGATTAACACAAGAATTCTTGTTTTTGAACAATTACCACAAGAAATTGCTCAAGCCATTTTGAGTATTTCCGATAATAAAATCGTTATCCTTTTGGCAGTGAACTTTTTCTTACTACTTATCGGTATGATTATGGACGATATTAGCGGAACTGTTCTTGCAACATCTCTTCTTTTCCCTGTAATGCAAGAACTTGGTATTCACCCCTTGCACTTTGCCGCTATTCTCGGTGTAAACCTCGGTATCGGTAACGTAACACCCCCAACAGCTCCTATCCTTTATATGGCGGGACACATTACCGGTTGTAGGGTTGCAGAATACCTTCGCTATGCACTTATTTATATTGTCGTTGGTTTGGTACCTGTTCTTTTGGTAACAACCTACTGGCCCGGTCTTTCTTTGTTCTTGCCTGACCTTTTCGGTATGGTAAAATAATCGAACAGCCTGAAAACTCTCAGTGTAATTTGTAAAATTACATAAAAAAGTGGCGTGTTATAAGTTTTATAACACGCCACTTTTTTTGTATATTATAGTATCTTGTTTTACATCAGTTTGCCAAAAGTTGTCATTACTTCATGAGGAATAGTTCCCCACCAAGCGGCGAGTTCATCGGCACTGATTCTGTTGTCAGTTTCTCCGCCGAGAAGAATTGCCAAATCACCTACATTTACAGTGGTATCTTTAACCAATTCTGTGATGTCAATGGCTGTCATTTGCATATTGACACGGCCGATAACGGGGCAACGTTTACCGTGAAGAAGAACCTGTATACCACCTTGGCCATTTTCATCATTTGGAGTGGGGTTTCTTTTGTAACCGTCAGCGTAGCCGATGCCAACCCAAGCAACCATCATGTCTTTGGTCGCCTTATAACTACGACCATAGCTGAGGCTTTCGCCTGCGTTGAGCTTGTGCACAGAAAGAAGGGGTGCGCTTACAGTCATGCCGTCTTTATATTCTTTGCCTACATGCTCTTTTTCTGTTTTATAGAAAGGGTTACCACCATAAAGAATAATTCCTGCACGTGGAAGCTCTCCTGCAAGCTCAGGATAGGCTACGGTTCCCGCAGAGTTGCCGAGACTGCTCAATGTGGAGGGGAATACTTGTTTAAACTTTGATGCGGCCTCTTTGAAAGTTTCAGCTTGCATGAGGGTATATTCCATTTCAGCAGGAACATCTGCAGAGGAAAGGTGTGACATTACCATAAAAGGTGTGGTATTATTTTTTTGCAACACTTCGATAACTTCCTCAACTTCTTCTTTAAGAAAGCCAAGGCGGCCCATTCCGGTATTCATTTTCACAATCACGTTAGGCGCTTTATTTTGCATAGCAAGGTTAAGGCTTTCCATGTTGTGTAAAACAATGTGCAAATCGTGTTTGATGGCAATTTCGTAGTCTTTTTGACCGACGCAACCAAGAAGAGGAATAATAATGCCTTTCACACCGGCTTCACGCAGGGCAACAGCCTCGTTAAGAGGCCCAACAGCCATGCATTCACAACCGGCTTCTTGTAAAGCCTTAGCGACATTCACCAGACCGTGTCCATAGGCATTGTTTTTGATTACAGGTAAAACCTTTCTGTTATCTTTTGTAAGTAGGCCGTAGTTATGTATCAAAGCACTAAGATCTACTTGTACGGTGCAAAGATGTCCTGTCATTTTCTCTCTCCTAAAAGTCAAAATACGTTGTTTAGAGTAATTTGCATTAACGTTAGGTTTGATAACCTAATGAATGCTCTCATGTGGCGTGATATTTTTAATAAATAAACTATATTTTCACAAGTTAAAGTTCATAGATTACAAAAAGAATTTTTATATATAGTTAATCAAGTTCCAGATAGTGTATTATTAAATAGTATAGTTTTGTGGGGAAGAACTCGAGAAGGGAGAACTTTTTAAAAGCTCTCTCTCTCGAAAAAACAATTCAAAATCATCTTCTAGCCAATGACTCGTTCAATGAGATTGAGCCAGTTATCGTGGGCGATTTGCTTTATTTCTTGATCGCTAAAACCAAAAGCCTTCATTTCTTGCAAAAGAGCAGGCACTTTAGCGGGGGTTTCCAACCCGTCTATCCAGTAAATATCGCTATCTGTAAAAGAAGCGGTGGAATCATGTTCCAAGAAATCCATAAAGTCAAAACCAAAAGCAAGATGCTCTACGCCAATCTTTTCAGCAATATAAGCTCCTTGTTTAATTAAACCTAAGGTGTTTTGTTCTTCATTGGTGTTCGCAACAAAAGGACGATACGCATTAAGCCCGATAAGACCTTTAGTATCACGAATGGCAAAAAGTTGGTCGTCGGAAAGATTGCGAGGAACATCAACCAAAGCCTTTGCGTTGGAGTGAGAAGCTAAAATAGGGGTTTGAGAATAGTCTATAACATCCCAGAATGAACGTTCATTGAGATGAGAACAGTCTAAAATCATTTTCTTTTCTTGGATAATGTCAATAGCTTTTTTACCAAGGTCTGTTAGTCCTCGTTTCGGGTCGGCAAGGGCTCCTGTAGCAAAAGAATTTTGTTCATTCCAAGTGAGCATGATTTGTCTGACGCCAAAGTCATAAAGCTCGTACAAACCTTCAACATTGTTATCAAGACCACTGATGCCTTCCATGCCGAGAAGTACTGCAAAAACACCTTCTTCTTCAGCTTTTTTCAGCTCTGCAAGATTTCTGACTATGCGCGCACAAGAACATTCGTCAAATTCGTCTTTAGTGCATTGAAGAAGTTGTTTAAGGCGTGCGGAGGGGTTTTCTGTGAAAGGAGGGTCAATCCAAAGCACAAAAGAAGCTCCGGTTATGTCCCCTTTTCTGAGGCGGTCTATGTGGTAATTTTCAATTACTTGAGTCTTACCTTGTAAACGCTTTATTGTTACATCGGTCAAAATATCAACGTGTCCGTCAAAAATCATAATATCATCCTTAAGCTATAAAGCTTGATTAAAAAAGTTTCATTAAAGGAGCCAAAATGCATAATGGAGAAGAATCTTATAATAAAAAAGATTCTTCTCCATCTGCGTTAGACAATGCTAAAAAATATTAGCTTATGCACCAAGCATGTTACCGATAAAGATGCCGGCATAGGTGCCAAGAACATAACCCAAGGTTCCCACGAGCATTACGGGACCAACGAGTTTTACCCATCCGAGGGAAATAGCCATAGCGGCGGCAGTTGTGGGGCCACCGATGTTGGCGTTGGAAGCCAAAATAATTTCTTCCAAAGAAAACTTGAAAAGTTTGCCGAAGAAAAAGCTCACAAGAAGGTTGATAAGGATCATGATAAAGCAGAATACAAAAAGCCATGGAGCTGTATTGATAATCATGGAAATAGAAGCAGGTACACCGATTACAAACAAGAAGAGGTAAATCAAGAAAGTACCGATTTCTTGTGAGCCGGAAAGTTTTGCAACGCTTTTAGAACCGAAGGTAGCAACAACCATAGCCATAGTGGTGATAATAAGGTATTTATTACCAAACATACCATTAAGCAAAGTTGTAAAGAAGTTGGTTGGTTCAATCATAGAAGCAATAAAAGCGGCGAGTTTTGTAGAAACAGCAACAATAATCGTTGCAATAGCGATATTAAACGCAATGTCTCTCAAAGAAATAGGCTTTCTTTCCCAGTAAGAAGCTGCTTGAGTAGCCGCTTCTTTAGAGTTTCCGATCGCTTCCACTTCATCAATATGAGGGTGAGCATAATTTCTTCTCATAAAAGCAATACCGGGGATACTGATAAGCACGAAGAAGTAACAAGCCATAAGCATATTGTCTGCTACAGTTGTAGCGGCAACTACTTCACCGGGAATTTCAAATGTACCGGAAAGAGTTGCAAAGTTTACCCCACCGCCGATGTATGAACCGGTCATCATGCCGGCAACCGCTTCGGGGAAAGGAATTTTATCGGCAAGAAGAGTATAAGCAACAACAGCAGAAGCGGCAGTGGCCATAGAACCGATTAAGTAGATAACCAAAAGACGGCCTGATTCATGCCAGATTTTTCTGATATCACATTGAAGAAGAAGCAATGGAATAGCAAGAGGCACAACATAACCCCAAATAATAGTGTCAAACCAAGGAGCGCTGGTGGGAATAACATTTAAGTTGGTAAGAACTAGGGCACCTATGAGTGCAATAATCGCACCGGACATTTTTGATGCCCATTTCCAAGTTTGTTCTGCATAAATAGAAAATGCAACCCATCCACAAGTAATCGCCATAAGAGTCCATGTGTCATTTGCCGCAATAAGCGTTTCCATAGGAGACCTCCAAAGTTTAAAGTTGATTCAGCCGGTGTTAATTACCAAACCTCAACTAGTTTAGTTGTAGATTTAGTTTTTAATATATTTTGGTTTGTTGGTCAATCATAAAATACTTTCTGTTTATACATGTTTCACGTCATTCCAATTTGCTTATTTTGGGATGCGCAAAACCCTTTTGAGTATAAAAGGGAGTTTCCCGTCCATATGAAAAGGTCATCCCCTTCCCCATTCTTCAAAAACCAAATAAGATTACTCCGAAGTACCTTTTTGCCATAACGTGTGAAAGCCCTCACTGTGTTCGGAAGGCAATTCCAAAAACTCTAATATTTGTTCATGCACTTTATACAAAGTTTTGTTCAACACTTTTGAGTTTTGAACTTGTTTTTGCGCAAAAGATACATTCGGGTGCCCCGTGAACGTTTGAGATGGGCTAAGTGCGCTTTCCGTGAGATTTGTGGGTAAAAGCCTACTATACTTTCCCGTTACCATATCCACATAAAGCGGTGCTACCGAAACTTTTTCTAGTTCCAAGCTTTTATTATCTTCTCCCACTAGGTCAAGAGCAAGAATAACCGTGCGCTCCCTCGGAACAGTTCGTTGTGAAGAAATAAAATTCCCCAAAGACCATGCCACAAAATGATTTCTATTATGTTTGCTTATAACTTCCATTGGTTGCAAGACATGAGGATGATGCCCAATCACCACGTCTACCCCGTGCACAAAGCTTTCTTCTACCAAATCTCTTTGTTTTTTATTTGGGCTTAGTTTATATTCTTCCCCAAAATGATAGGAGGCAACAATAAAATCTGCTCCACGATCACGGAGGTTTTTTACATCGGCTGCCACATCAATTTCTGAAATGTGGGGCACATAAATATTACTTTCAACAGGATGATTACTGCCGTATGTCGCATTCATAAAACCAATTTTATAGTCTTTAACCTCAAGAATGGGTAATACATATTCTTGCTTACTGAGGGCAATCCCAAGAGTGGTAAAACCTAGAGATTTTAAAAAGCTGTCTGTGCGTAAAGCGGCTTCAATTCCATGATCCAAAATATGATTATTGGCAAGAAGGAGCACATTAAAACTCAACTCCTTGAGGGTATTCGCCAAAGAATCCGGCGTGTTAAAGTTTGGATAACCATAGTAAGGCCCTATTCCTTTGAGCACCGTTTCTAAATTACCTATAACAATATCCCCCTCGATAAGATGGGCAATATTTTCAAACTGTGGCATAAAATTATATGGTATATCAGGAGTGCCAAGAACTTTTGCTATATGCAATTGCTTTTCATGTGTCATAATGTCACCGGTAAAAACAAGCCTAATGTGCGTTGGAGGTTTTGACGTTGGCTCACCTACGTTTTCTATTGTTTCCACTCGAGAAGAACAGGCACATAATGCCATAATAAAAAAGGTAGTTAAAATATTTTTATAATAGCTCTTTATACTCATGCTAGCCCCTTTTTGCGAAAGGTTAAGTTACATAAAAACACATTTTACATTCCTAGCAACATGAAAACATTATATAACACCCTTTTCAAACAACACCGACAATTTTCCCAATAGTCAAAACGCCTTTGCGGTTCGCTAAATGCTTGCTTTTTAAATGTCCTTTTGGCTTAGAGCTGTTTTAATATTTCTTGAAACTGCTCAAGGGAAACATCCTCTAAGAACTCGAAACCTTCGGTAAGCGAAATAGAACACTGGTTCCTTGTCCTGTGTGGCTTTCTAAAGAAATAGTACCCCCGTGAGCATCTATGATTTGGTGACAAACATATAAACCAATACCATGACGCCAATACTCCTTACTTAGTGATACATAGTTTTTGAACACTTCCTGGCGAATATTCTCATCCATTCCTTCCCCTGTGTCGATTACGCTGACACTCTGAAAGTCGTCATCTTCATTCAGGCTTATGGTAATACTTCCATTTTGGGTATATTTTTGCGAATTAGAAAGTAAATTAATCATTACTTGCAAAATTCTGGAATGATCTGCCATAATAGGCCCGAGGGTTGGCGCATGTAAGCATATGGTATTTTTTTTCAATTTTACATCCAAAGAATATATATCCACAGCCTCTTCTAAAACCTCTTTGAGCAATATGGATTCCTTGCGTAATTGAAAGCGCCCCTGTTCAACAGATACCGTATCCATAAGATCGGTTAAAATTTTATCAATACGTAAAACAATATTTTCTACTGTTTGTAAATTTTTATCGATGAGCTCTTTTTCTTGTATGGCTTCTCCTAATAATTCTTTAGTATCTCTGGTATTTACAGAGATAGCAGTAAGCGGATTTCTAATTTCATGTGCAACAGTGGTTAGAAATGTTGATTTTGCCATATTATATAAATGTAATTGTTTATTCTGTTCGGCCAGCATGGTTTTTTGTTCTTCATACTTTTTTAGATATAAATACGCATAAAAAGCACATACAGCGGATGACAAGGTCAGAGCGACAACAACATCCAACATATTAACAAACTCAGAAGTAAAAGGTACGACATGTTGCGGATAGTAATAGGCTATAAAACACGCACTCACATAAATACACAGTTCCCCAAAAGCCATAATAAGACCAAATTTTCGGTCTAACATCAACACGGTAAATACAATGCCAAAGATAAAAAATGCAGGCATCCCCCCTTGATAACCACCACTCAAAAAGAATAAATAAGGAAAAGCCAAGAAGAAAATGAAAATAATAACAAATAAATAACAACGCTGATACTTACCTGTCTTTTTCAAATATATCAACAATCCCGCACACATGGACAACATCAAAAAGTCTATCAAAGCATTTATCCACGAAACATAGAAAAAATCATAGATACCAATCAAAGTCGCTATGAGAATTGCACTGAGAGCAAAAGTATTGAAAAGAGTAATTCGTATATCTTCGTGTGAAAAAAAGTATTGTAGAACATCACTGAGGTGACGTTTTATATTCAGCATAAAAGGCTCCGTTAGACTGCATATTTTTATATTATACTTTTCATATGTTACCAAGTGGTTAAACAATAGCCTCTCCCATAATGGGCTCGGATATCATAAGAATCTGAATTTTCGCAATCAATTTTTTGCCTGAGTCTTGAAATATGTGTTTTAAGTGTTGACTTATTATCGAGCAAATCTCCTTCCCAAGCGGCACTATATAGATTTTGATTGCTTATTATTTTGTTTTTATTTTTGATTAAACAAACAAGCAAAGCAAATTCGATTTTGGTAAGATGAAGCTTTTCACCTGCTAAACGTGCCGTGGATGTATTTAAATCCACAGTAAGTTTTCCGGCGGTTATATTGAAATATTGTGTTAGCACATTACTTTGTTCGCGCTCGAGCAATCTTTCAATAATGGCAAAAAAAACATCAAGATTGTAAGGCTTGGTGAGAAAATAATCAGCACCACACTTTAGACTAGTGACCTTACTTTCAGCATCCCCTTTGGCGGACAAAAATATTACAGGTTTATGGGAATTCTCCCGAAAAAATTTACATACATCATATCCACTGCCATCAGGAAGCATTATGTCTAACACAAGTAAATCGGGGGAATGTTTTTTCATAATTATTGTAGCATCCGAAACTGTTGTCGCTGAAAGGACAGTATAATCACGGCGCTGTAAAAGCCGAACATTGGCCTGCAATACATCTGCATCATCTTCTACAAGTAAAATCTTTTTAACCATACTATATCCTAACTATTTTTAAAACTTGAGAATACCATGTGAAATTTATAGTACTTTTTTCTGTATGCCTAAGTGAGTTTGTTGCAATCAGTTATGTGTTATCAAGATACAAACCTCCATGCATTCCAATTTGTTACTTTTTGGGAGTGGGGTGTAGTGACTTATGAGAAAACCGTGGTTTCCTGTATTTGATTTTTAGAAGAGTTCAAGGTGAACGAATAGACGATGTTGTAAAATAAATTCACAACATCTCACGTGTTCACACTTATTTATAATCAAATAAAATTAAAATTCGTGTGCTATACGCGTAATAAATATGGTATAAAGTTTAGTTTATATAGGAATTAGACGAGTCAAGTCGGTATCGATGCTATAATGCGCACCCTTGATGACCACGCCAAGTTTTTTATGAAATTTTGAAATAATAGTTATATTTTGCCGATATAGCAACCAAGTGGAAATAAAAAATCCTTTATTTTTTCATCAACTCTTTTTTCAGTGGAAGTCGCAGTATATTCAGTATTCAGTTCACCTTGTGCCAGAGTCTTACTCATATTTTGTACCACCAGTAGAATATGGGTTTTAGCCAAATAGGCAATTGTCAGGAAGAAATAAACAATAAAGTAAAATAATGTTTGTTGTCAAGAAAATATTAATTTTTGATGATATTTAAGCTATTTTAGCTCAAATATCATCAAAAATTTAGAATTTTCGTGATAATCATGAATAATCGACGAGTTACCTAATTTTTATAATTTCGCAAATGACACAAAAATAATACCTGTATTTCCTACCCAAATATACCCTTGTTTTAAGGCTTTTTTAAAAACAGGAAAAGTTTTCCCTCTCCCCAAAATACACAAATTAAACTCATCGGGGGTAAGAGCCTAAAATACACTTAAAGAAAGGTGGAAAATAAAATTGAAATCAATTACTATGTCTCCATGTAAAATAATACCCAAAAAGGAAGGCTCATAAAAATGGTACAAAATTTTTCAAAAATTGATACATGGCTTGAAAATTGGATAGTTGACCCTCTCAATGCCAAGTTTGCTTTTATGACGTATTATAATTTTCTTCAAGGGCAAAACACTGTTCTTGAATTTATAGAACGTCCCGGAATCAGCTATTCGTTGCGTGCAAAATATGAAGAACAAGAACGCCCCCTTGTGGTACTGCTGGACGTTGTGGACGATGATGCCGATGAACGTTGGCTTTCTGTTTGCTTTTATGCAGATACAGTTCAAGACCCTAAAGAGCTTGGCGATTTTGTACCAAAAGGTTTGATGGGGCAAGACGCTCTTTGTCTTAACTTGGATGAAGATGATGACGGTATGCGAACGTATATTTTGGAACGTATACGTGAGGCCACAAAAAAATAAAAAAGAAAAATAGGTACGCAAACATTATATTTTTATACCTCATGTATCAAAGTAAGTTGGAGCGTGTTTGGATAAAGTGATTTTTCGTCTTTGTCAAAAAAGAGGGGAGGATTATTGAGAAGACGAGCCTGCTTTGCAGGAAATGTACATCACGCCATTCCAATTTACCTTAAACCTAAGCGTTGTTATAATAAGAAACATGTTTTTATTGAATTTAATATCTACCTATTAAAGTTTTTTTGAAAGAGGGGAGGGATTGCCCTGCATCCTAAGGGTGGAAAAACGCTTTTTTGTTCACAAAAAAGGTTTTTCCCCTCCCAAAAACAAGTAAAGTGGAATACCGTAGAGTGTACATATAACGAAATATATCTTGATACATGCATTATTTTTATCACCTGTTTTTTCAATTTCCCCCCTTTTTTTTTATTTTGCTCACATATTGGCATACAATATGCAAATATTTTGAAAACTGATGTATGTTGGGCAATTTTTGCCGTTGTCACTTTTGCCAAAGTAGCCAATTTGCCTTTTTTTTGTTATCTTTTAAAAATGGATTGCTTGCAAGAAGTACACTCACAGTACTTTATTGAAAAACAAGTAAGATTTGATGAAGAGAGATAAACAAAAATGCCTTTTTGACGACAATAATCAGTAATTAGGGGGTGTATTATGTCTGTTTCGCAAATGTCATCTAAAGTCTCTACGAAAGTTTCCTCTGTAAAGGAAGGCTTCACCTTCGATTCCGATACACAAGCTTTTAAAAATATTTGTGAGTCCTCCACGTCTGATTTTTACGCAAGTCATCACGTAAACAAACATACTAAATCGTATAACACCCATAAACTGTTTGAAGACCTAAAAGAGAATACCACTCACAAAGCGGCAGAAAGTATTTCTGAAAAAAATGCCGATACCCCATGTGAGGCCGACCAAACCACAAGCGTAATGCCATCTGACGTCACTTTTTCAGAAAATGGTTATAGCAGTACCCTTTCCACCGTTTCGGCATTGGGATCGGTTGTTCATATATATAAACAGCAGGGCACTGATTCTCATTATATAGTTTTCCAAAGCGTAGGCGGGCAAAATTTTAATTTTTCATTCATGAATGATATAAGCATTATGGAAAATAAAGACGGTAGTACCTCTGTGCACTTTTCCGACACAAACACCACTCGTGTATATGATGCTTCCGGAAACAACCGTGACTTTGAAGGAAATACCCTCGGTAAAAAAGGAGACACAATTATTGTTAATATAAACAGTAAGAGTGTGCGTCTTGGCGACGGAAAGAATACAATTATCAATTTTGCCGATGGAGCCAATATAGAAGCAGGAGATGGGAATAATTTTATTTTAAGCCCTGTTACCCAACAAAATATACGACTTGGAAACGGTAACAACTGTGTGCGCATTGAAGAAACTCAATACAAATCTTCCTTTTCGCTCGGTGATGGGAATAATAACATCATCATTCATGGACTTGATGCTTCAAAGATATCAGTGGGGCATGGAAATAATATTCTCAATACCCATGAGGTCAAAAATAATTCTGAAATAATTCTGGCTAATGGCAATAACATTCTCGAACTACATGAAATATATGTATCTTCATCGCTTACTTTGGGAGATGGTGATAATAAAATTTCCCTTTATCGCCTTCGATCTGAATCTTCCGTGCTGATCGGTAACGGTAATAATATTATAAAGATTAATGAAGTGACAGATTTTTCTACAATCAGTATGGAGGATGGTAATAATACATTTTCTGCACAAAATATCAGCCATAATTCCACATGTAATCTTGGAAGCGGCAATAATACGTTGATTATGTGTGACCTTTTCAAAGCCTTGCTTCATCTTGGCAACGGGCATAACAATGTCAGTCTTTACGATGTGAAAAACTCTAAAATTTTCCTTGGGGCAGGTAATAATCTACTGGATATTTTTGAACTGGAAGTATCTTCGCTACGTAGCGGAAACGGCAATAATTCGACGAATATACAGGAAGCAAAAAATTCAAAAATACAATTGGGTGAGGGAAAAAACAGTTTACATACCATGCGTTTTGACAGCTCTTCACTATGTGCAGGCAATGGTGATAACTTTATACAAGTTTTTATTGCCAATAAAGGGGCTTCTTTGATGATGGGAGATGGCGATAATGCTTGTATTATTGATTATCTCTTTGATGAAAGCAAACTTTCACTGGGCAGTGGTAACAATGATATTTATGTACACGAAATACAAAAAGATGCGCGACTGAACCTTGGAAGCGGTAATAATAGTGTGCAAATGCATACCGCGGTTACTGTTGAAAGCATATCAACGGGAGAAGGCGACAATTTAGGGATTATTGCCCACCATGCTCAAAGTGAAAGTGTATATCTTGTGGGGGATATATTTTATGCGCAAGCACAGTTAGAAACTCTTTCAGGTGAAGATAAACAAGATAATCTCAGTATTGCCAACGAAATAAACGAAAGAAGAAAGCTTCGTAAAGAAAAAAATCTTATGATTGCTGCTGAATCGGCTCAAGATTTTAATCCACATATGACAGCCAACGCTTTCATTCAACAAAACCAAACATGGCACAGTCAAAAGGATAGCATGGAGCAAAGGTTTCTTGTACAAGGGAAAAAAAATAACGGAAGAAGTAACAATTTTTTCACTGACAATAAGCTTCATGGTATTTCACAAACCTCCCATCTTTCGAGAGATGATTTGTATATTTAGAGCAAGAACATGTCAGGCTTTGCTTGTCGTAAGTAATTGCTTTTTAAGCATCATTTTGGTTAGAGCAGTTGCAATATTTATTGGAAGTGCTCTCGTAAGGGTTTTGGAGGAATAATTCTCAGCCATGTTAAATAAAACGAAACCGGCGTAGTGGTTAGGTAACCAATTTTCCAAAAAAACATAACCTTAAAGCAAAAATGCTATAAGGTTATGTTTTTTTTTCTATATCCTCTAAAATCAATGAGTTTATGAATATTATATTCAAATATTATTTATTTTTTGTAAGGTGTATATTTTAAATCACATAACACAAACAACTTACAAGCCATTGAACTTGAATATGTTTTTACTTAAAGCCTACTTATAAGAAAATACATGTAAAAGTATTTACAAATAGACTTTTCGATGTTAAATAGGATAGTGTATCAAAACAGATTAATAGGCAATTAAAATAATCCATGGATTTTAGGTATAGGTGGCACACACAGTGTCACTAAAATTACAACCGATAAAGTTGATGAATTTTTCAGCACGATTATGATATTCAGCATAACATCTCTATAGCACTCGAATTGTCATTGATTTTATCTATAATAACGCCTTTGCATAATTATGATTTTGAGGTGTACGGCATATTTATATTATGCCAATCAATACATAGCTAAATTTATAGACATACATGATTTAGAGCATTTCGAAAAAGGTCCAATCAAAAAATGCCCTAAACTTATCATTCAAGCATAAGCGAGATTGATAAACAAAAAATACGAATAGAATGAGCTTTGCTTACTCGTTAAATGAATGATTTTTGAATACTGTTATGTCTTAGAGCGTCAGATAGTAATCAATGAAATATTTTGTGCTTCCCATGCACGTATTGATGCCAACTTTTCATTGATATTCTTTACTTTAGAAACAATTTTTGTTGTATAAAGTCATAATAACCATTGCTTAGTTTTGAAGAGTTACCTTTTAGGCAAACGATGCCCTTTTTGATAAAGCAACACCCCCGATATTCTTTATGTTTTATCATATCTTCTTTGCTTAGAAACGTTATACTATACCAAAATCAAATGTGTATTCAAACCACTAAACAGTAATTTGTCTTTAGCTGTGTTGATCACGACGATTAAAATTGCGTTTTAATTTTCTGTTATTGAGATTTTGAGCATTTCCAAAAAATATCGAAATTGCTTTGAATCACTGTTTCAAACTAAGCGACTTGTTATTATGTTTCTCGTTATCCCCATAACCAGAGGAGAGTTTTATGTTTTGTAACCAATGTGAACAACACAGTCCAACTGCCTGTAAAAAACATGGTATTTGCGGTAAAAATGAAGAACTTGCTCACTTGCAAGACAGTCTCATTTATTCTTTACGCTTACTTGCTCAAACAAGTCTAAAAGCAGAAGCAAAAGACTTAGAACAGCATGACGTTAATTCGTTCATGACAACGGCCTTATATAGCACGCTTACCAACGTGAATTTTTCAGAAACAAATATTAGAGAACAAATTTGCACTGCGGTTTCCATGCGTAAACAGCTTGCTGTAAGGCTTGGCTGTACAATAAAATGTGACATAGCGGCGATAGAAGAAGACGTAAACCTTATTATTGCAAGAAAAAATGATGCGTCAACGTTTTCTGAGGATGTAGATGTTTGTTCAGCCATGCAAACCTTGCTTTATGGTCTTAAAGGTGTCTGTGCCTACGCGGCACATGCCGCCTATATGGGCAAAGAAGATTCTGTAATTTACACATTTTTAAAACAAGCTCTCTCAGCAGGCTTCCCCGACAAAGATGGTAATATTGCAGCTATTGAGCTTGGTGGCTGGTTGGATTTACTTCTTGAGTGCGGAAAAATCAACCTACGTGCCATGGAACTGTTAGAAGCAGGTCACACCGAACACTTTGGTCATCCAACTCCCGCCCCCGTAAAGCTTGGACATAAGCAAGGAAAAGCTATTCTTGTTTCAGGCCATGATATGTTGTATTTATACAAGTTGCTGGAACAAACCGCCGATAAAGGCATTTCTGTGTACACACACGGTGAAATGATTCCTGCGCATGGATACCCTAAGTTACGCGAATTCAAGCACCTTGCAGGACATTATGGCACTGCGTGGCAAAACCAACAAAAAGAGATGGTCGAGTTCCCGGGAGCAATACTGTTTACCTCAAACTGTATTCAAAATCCCAGAGGCTATGCGGAGAATGTCTTCACCTGCGGAACGGTTCGTTTTGAAGGGATAACCCATTTTGATGAACCTGATTTTTCGGCACTTATTGAAAAAGCATTAAGTTTACCCGGTTTTGAATCCGATGAAGAAGGAAAAGAAATTTTAGCAGGTTTCGGTCGCCAAACCCTTCTAGACGCGGCCCCCCAAGTGCTTGACGCCGTGAAGCAAGGTGCTCTAAAACACATCTTTCTTGTGGGAGGTTGTGACGGTGCGAGACCCGGTCGTAACTACTACACCGAGTTTGTGGAAAAATCACCTCAAGACAGCTTGATACTTACCCTTGGCTGTGGAAAGTACCGCTTCTTTGATAAAGATTTGGGCAAAATCGGCCCGTTCCCTCGCCTCATGGATGTGGGACAATGTAACGATGCCTACGCCGCCATACAAGTAGCTGTTGCTCTGGCAAATGCTTTGGACTGTGGCGTCAATGATTTACCGCTTAGTTTGATTATTTCATGGTATGAGCAAAAAGCTGTTTCCGTGCTACTCAGCCTTTTAGCACTTGGCGTGAAAAATATCCACCTCGGGCCGAGTCTTCCGGCTTTTATAAGCCCCAATGTATTGAATGTGTTAGTGGAAAACTGGGATTTGAAACCTGTGTCATCGGCAACGCAAGATTTAGAGCGTATACTCAATAAATAATAAATGAAACTTGTATAGTCGACACTAAGGTGCACGTTATTCCAATTTGCTTATTCGTGAGAGGGGGAAACCCCCTTTGTGCACAAAAGGAAGTTTTTCGACCTCTCCATAGGCAAACCCTCCCCCTTTCCTCAAAAAACTTTAATAAGAAGATGTTATATTCAACAAAACATGCTTCTTATTATATCACACGTATAGGTTTATGGTAAATTGAAATGAC